>JAUZQI010000172.1 GCA_030951095.1 Mariprofundus sp.
CGGGCTTGGCAAAAAGATGACAGTAATCCGTCTAATAAAAAAAGGGAGCCTGCGGCTCCCTTTTTTTATGCATTCTTCTTGGCTTTCTTCGCGGCCCTCTTCTCTTTCGGGGTCTTGGCCGCCTGCTTTTTAGCCTCTCTGTTGCTCTTCTGTTCTTTACCCATGTGTTCGCTCCTGATGAAATCGGGCATCAGTCGTATCTTTCAACTGGCCAATCAAGCTACACAGTACGCCTTCCCCTGCGATATATCTAATTAATGTGCGGGGTCAGGACTCGTTTCGCGCATTTTTTTAGACAATCCTGTTGAACGCATAAGGACTGGTTAATCCGCCTAATGCCAATATACAAACAGACTCAAATCCGCTTGACGGTGTTAATCCTGACAGGCATGCGGCGGGCACCGAAGGCGCCATGGAACTGGCCGAAGCGACCGGGAACAGCCGTACCGCATATGATGCAGTGACCGTCATCGGATATGCGATGTTCCAGAATCTCGTACCAGTCGCGCACGATCACATCTGAATGGCAACCCGGGCAAAAGGTGGTGCCTCCGGCTGTGTCGTGCACATTGCCGGTATAAACGTATTGCAAGCCGGCCTGCAGCCCGATATTGCGTGCCCGGGTTAATGTGGGAGGGGGCGTGGGCGCAATATCCGTCATTTTCCAGTCCGGGTGAAAAGCGGTGAAATGCAATGGAACATCCGTACCCAGATGTTCGGCAATCCACTCGCACATGGCTGTGAGCTCGGTATCGCTGTCATTCTTGCCCGGAATCAACAGGGTGGTGATTTCGAACCAGACATCCGTCTCATGTTTCAGGTATTGCAGGGTATCAAGCACCGGCTGCAACTGACCAACGCAGAGCTTGTGATAGAAATCCTCCGTAAATGCCTTCAAATCCACATTGGCCGCATCCATATGGGCGAAAAATTCGTGGCGCGCTTCAGCGTGAATATAACCGGCGGTCACGGCCACGGTTTTAATATCCAGCGCATGGCAGGCACGGGCTGTATCCACCGCATATTCCAGGAACACAACCGGATCGTTATAGGTAAAGGATACACTTGTACAACCGTGATCGGCAGCAGCCCGGGCGATTTGATCCGGCTCGGCCTGATCACACAGACGATCAAATTCGCGTGATTTGGAGATATCCCAGTTCTGGCAGAATTTACAGGCCAGATTGCAACCGGCCGTACCAAATGACAACACACTGGATCCGGGATAAAAATGATTCAGCGGTTTTTTCTCGATCGGATCAATACAAAAGCCGGATGAACGACCATAGGTAGTCAATACAATCTGTTCGCCTTCACGTTTACGGACAAAACAGAGCCCCCGCTGCCCCTCGTGCAGTTTGCAATCGCGCGGGCAGACGTCGCACTGGATTCGGCCATCGTCAAGCCTGTGCCAGTATCGCCCCGGATAGTGTTCATTCGCCATGGCTATTCCTTCGTTTTCTCCCGCTCACGATATTTACTGACCTGATATTTATATAACAGTACTTCCGGATGCCAAAAATCGGCAGCAAGCCCCGCTTTCATCTTCAGATGTGCCATAAACTGACCGGGATCTGGCAACTGATCCCACACCTGCGGTAGAAATGTCGCCTGATGCGTGCCATATTTAAACACAACGCCATCGATATCCCTGCTGATTTTTGACAGCGCAATATTCTCGTTGCGCGCATGGATCGGTTCCAGCACCGACAACACCGACACCTCGACGTTCACATCATCGTATTCATCCCTGCCCAGCGGCGAAAAACGGGGATCATGAAATGCGGCCGCTACCGCATTGGCCTGTACATCTTCAGCCAGCGGACGATGAGCTTGCAGCGAACCGATACAACCACGCAGCTGACCATGCATGGTGAGTGTGACAAATGTCGCCGTAATTTCCTGCAACCAGTCAGCATCGTTGATGTCCACTGCTTCCTTCACCGCTGCTTCATTTTCCGTAAGGTCAAGTTTTGCGGCAATCGCATGGCGAGCCAGTACAAAAAGTGTGTCTCCCCTGTTCACCGAGTGACTCATATCCGCTCCCCTTGCCCATAAAACGCAATCGATGCATATCCAACCACACGATCCCTGTCACCTGCAGTATCACCCGAATTGCGATAATCCAGCAACTGCGCAGTTAAGCCATGACGCCTCGCTATTTCCGTCAGCGCATTGATACCTGTAGCTCCGCATGCCTGCTCATGATTCAGTTCATCTCGCATTTCCAGTGCCGTATCGATACTTTGTCGATCCAGTACTCCGGCTTCATCATAGCTGTGGTAGTGGGACAGATCGGAACTGACAACAAACAGAGTACTACCATCCCACAGTTCTTCGATCACCCGTGCAACCGCATCCGGCTGTACAGAACCAATACAGATCGGTAGCAATGAGAAATCCCCGAGTACCGTTTGCAGAAACGGCAGTTGCACCTCAATCGAATGCTCCTGCGCATGGGCGGCATCATTTACCTGCACCTCGGGTAATGTCATCAAATTCTGCATGCCTTCAGCATCGATCCGGATATCACCCAGCGGCGTGGAAAATTTATCATGGCCAGGCAATGCCATGCCGTAAAACGGAACCCTGTGAGCAGGCCCCAGAACCACCACACGGTTGATCATGCCCCCTTTCAGCGCGGCATAGGAAAAGCCGGCTGTCGGGCCGGAATAGACATACCCGGCATGAGGTACGATGATGGCTTTGGGAATTGGCAATGCTTCAGGCAATCGGGCTGTTGCATCACTCAAAATAGTGGAGATGAATGTATTCAGTTGCCGGGCATCTCCGGGATAAAACAGGCCGGCAACAGCAGCAGGTCGGACAGACATATCGCCACCTCCGTCTCTGTTATTATATACCTTCAGATCTTATTCGTCACCATGCTTGTCATCGTGGTCTGCCAGATGATTGCGCACATGCCGGTGTCCGTAACGAAAATATATCCAGCCGCCTGCCAGCAATGCCGCCAAAAGCGTGACGATCAGACCACCCACGCCGAAGCGATGCAAAATCGCCATGCCGGCGATGCCGAGCAAATGGCCAACCGTGTATATAACCAGCGACCAGGTCAGACAATTGACCACCTGTAACAAGGCAAACCGGGCAAAGCCAATACTGGAACAACCAAACAGGATAGCCGCCACCAGCCGTGTGCCATAAAGATACTGAAAAATAAAAACCGACCAGTGAGCATAGCGATCCAGTATCATATTAGCCTTGGGGTAATGACGTTTGAGGAAAGGTACCGCTTCTATCACGGCAACCCCTTTCCAGCGACCAATGGCAAAAAACACAATATGGCCGATATAAGCGCCGCAGGCAGCTACCACAATCACCTTCCACGGCGTTAGCAATCCCGCCGCTGCCAAAGCCGCTGCCGCAATGAATACGCTCTCCCCTTCAATGAATGTCCAGATAAATACAGCCCAGTAGCCATACTGTTCAACGAATTGCTGGGCCCATTCCATTTAGTCGTGAGGGGGGAAGGGGGAAGGGAGAAGGGAAAAGGGGAAAAGGGGAAGGATGAGGGCCATTACAGACGTACCGGAATGCCGCAGGCAGCCAGATAGGACTTGGCCTCATGAATGGTAAAGGTGCCAAAATGGAAAATCGATGCGGCCAGTACCGCATCGGCTTTTCCCTCTTTCAAACCTGCGGCCAGATGCTCCAGCGTACCGACACCGCCGGATGCAACGACATTGGCAGTCACAGCATCAGATACGGCACATGTCAACGGAATGTCATAACCGTTTTTGGTGCCGTCGGCATCCATACTGGTCAACAGAATTTCGCCGGCCCCGTAATCGGACATGCGTTTCGCCCATTCGACAGCATTGATACCGGTGGGCTTTCTGCCGCCGTGGGTAAAGCATTCCCAATGTTTCTCCACCCGCTTGGCATCGACAGCCACCACAATGGTTGAAGAACCGAATCGCTCGGCTGCATCCCTGACCAGTTCCGGCGTGAAAATCGCGCCAGTGTTGATGGACACCTTGTCTGCTCCCGCATGCAACAGGCTCTCGATATCGCCCAGGGCTTTTACGCCGCCGCCGACAGTAAGCGGCATAAATACATGTTCCGCTACGTCGGTGACCATATGATAAAGCGTACCGCGACTCTCGTGACTGGCACGTATATCGAGAAAAGTCAGTTCATCCGCGCCCTGTTCGTCATATTTGACAGCAGCCTCGACCGGGTCACCAGCATCAATGATATCAACAAATTGCACCCCCTTGACGACACGCCCGTGGGCCACATCCAGACAGGGAATAATCCGTTTGGATAACATTTATTTTTTCACCGCAAAGGACGCAAAGTTTCGCAAAGGAAAAACAGCGTTTATGGATTGGAGTTCAACATCTCCAGGATTACCTGCGTTGCCGGGTGGATATATTCCAAAAGACTTTGCGTACCTTTGCGGTAAGTGAATTGTCATTTCAATACACCCATGGCCGCAGCAAAATCAAGCGAGCCTTCGTAAATAGCCCTGCCGGTGATGGCTCCGCAGATACCGTCATTGGCATGTGTGGCGCAGGCTTTGACATCTTCCATGCGCGCCACACCGCCTGATACAATGACCGGGATAGAAACTGCCCTGGCCAGGTTCACTGTCTCCCCGAGATTGGGGCCGGTGAGCATGCCGTCACGCGAAATATCGGTATAGATAATAGCCGCTACACCGGCATCCTCGAATTTTTTGGCCAAATCAACCGCCGCAACATCGGTGACATCATCCCAGCCATGCACGGCTACCATGCCAGCCCGGGCATCAATACCAACACATATCTGCCCCGGAAAAACACTGCATGCTTCAGTCACCAGGGCAGGATTCGATATAGCAACAGATCCGAGAATGACCCGCTGGATGCCAAGGTTCAACGTCCCTTCTATCATGTTCAGATCACGCAAGCCGCCGCCAAGTTGCACCGGAATGGTCATCTTCGCACAAATCGCCCGGATCGCATCGCGATTGGCCGGTTGGCCGGCGAATGCGCCGTCCAGATCAACCACATGCAGACGCTTTGCTCCGAGTTTTTGCCAATGCGCCGCCATGGCCGCCGGATCATCGCCATAATCGGTCGCCTCATCCATGCGTCCCTGTTTCAGGCGTACGCAATGGCCACCTTTCAGATCAATGGCAGGAATCAGTTCAAACATGTTTACGGATACCATTGCAGAAATGCCTCCAGAAGCGCCAGTCCGGCACGCTGTGATTTTTCGGGGTGAAATTGAACCGCTACAATATTGTCGTGGCCGATAGCGGCGGCAAACGGGTAATCGCCATAGGAACAGGCTCCCAGCAGATGATCAGGGTTTTGCGGCATGCAGCAATAGGAATGCACATAATAGACCTGATTGCCAGCCAGCGGGGCCAGTACCGGATGCGGACGTTTTGCCGAGGACAGAACAACATCATTCCAGCCCATGTGTGGAACCTTGAAACCGTGTTCAGGGTGCTGTTCGGGGAATGGTTTGACTGCCCCGGAAATCAGACCAAGACCCGGATAGCGACCAAATTCATATGATACATCCATCAATACCTGCATACCGAGGCAGATGCCGAGAAACGGCGTACCGACATCCAGCGTCTCTTTTAGTGCTGCATCCATGCCGGTTTGCTGCAAGGCACCAATACAATCCCTGAATGCACCCACACCGGGCAACACAATACGGTCATAATCTTTCAGTTTGTCGGCATCGCTGACCAGTTCCACCGTGCCACCGGCCTTTTCCAGCGCCTTGGCCACCGAATGCAGATTTCCCATGCCATAATTTATCAGTCCGATCATAAGCAAATACTCACCACGAAGCCACAGAGACACAAAGAAAGCCTGTTCATTTTTTGTGCCTTCGTGTCTTTGTGGTTACAAAGCTCCTTTGGTTGACGGGATGCCGCTCTGGCGAGGATCGGATGCTGCTGCCATGCGCAGGGCGCGACCGAAAGCCTTGAATACTGTTTCAATGATATGGTGATTATTGCCGCCGCGCAGCGCATCGATATGCAGTGTGATATGCCCATGGTTGCTCACAGCCTGAAAGAATTCCTTAAACAGGTCGATATCAAAGCCACCGACGGTTTCCTTGGGAAAATCAATATGATATTCCAGACCGGGGCGACCGGAAAAATCGAGCACGACGCGTGACAGGGCTTCATCCAGCGGTACATAGGCATGCCCGTAGCGAACGATGTCTGCCTTGTCGCCAATGGCTTCGCGCAGGGCTTCACCGAAACAGATGCCGATATCCTCGACCGTATGATGATCATCAATCTCGCGGTCACCGGTGGCATCCACCGTCAAATCAACCAGACCATGGCGGGCAATCTGTTCCAACATATGATCGAGAAATGGAATCGACGAGTTCAGTTCCGCCTTGCCAGTGCCGTCCAGATCAAGGCTCAGCCTGATGGATGTCTCTTTGGTGCTGCGTTCGATGCCAGACTTTCGACTCATATCAGAATCTCCTCCAGTGCTTTCAGCACTGCATCATTTTCCCTGCCCGTGCCTATCGTGATGCGCAGGCAGTTGGCAAGCAAGCCGCGCGTGCTGTTCATGTTTTTAATCAGAATATTGCGCTGTTTCAATTGTTCAAATACCGCATCGGCATCGGCCACGCGAATCAACACAAAGTTGGTTTGCGATGCAAACACTTCAACCGCATCCATGCCGGACAACGATGTCATCACCCGTTCACGCTCGGCCCTGATATCGGCAGCCTGCTGCTCGAACAGGTCGAAATGATCCAGCAGAAACGATGCCGAAGTCTGCGTCAGCGCATTGATATTATAGGGCATGCGCACCTTGTTCATATGCGCAATCTGTTCGGCTTCGCCAACCAGATAACCCAGCCGCAGGCCGGCCCAGCCCAGTTTGGAGAACGTGCGCAATATCATGACATTATCGGCAATCAGATGTGTGTGATTGCGTTCGGCAAACGGGCCGTAGGCTTCATCAATGACCAGCAGACCGTTAAACCCTTCAGCAATTTTTCGAATCGTTGTTTCCGGCCATAGATTGCCGGTCGGATTATTCGGGCAGGCCAGAAACGCGACTTCCGCCTTCTCACGCGCACAGACCTGTAAAAAATGATCCGCATCAAGACTGAAATCAGCCGACAGCGGTACCGAGGCCACCGGTCGTTTGAGCCAGTGCGAAACCAGATCATACATGACAAATGTCGGCAATGGCACAACACATGTACCGGGGCAGATGGTAATGAGAATCATCTGAATAATTTCATCGGAACCATTACCCAATAGAATCTGATCGGCGTTCACACCTGCATGGGCGGCAATTTTGCCGCGCAATTCAGCCATATCGGCATCCGGATAACGGTTGATATCAACCGCTTCCAGCATTGTACTCAACTGCTCACGCAAACCATCCGGCATGGCGAATGGATTCTCCATGGCATCGAGCTTGATCATGCCGCCGCTATCCGGCACATGATAGGCCGCCAGGGCTTTGATATCGCTTCTGATCATATTTGATTGACTCGTTCGCCCACCGAACATCCATGTGCGGCAGAAAAGCTCCATTGAAAACAGCTGTGCATCATTATGATGTGCCTTTCAAACGGAGTTCCAGCGTCAGCGCGTGCGCCTGCAAGCCTTCGCGATGGGCCAGATGCACGGCAGCAGGCCCAATTTTCTCAACAGCCTCACGGGTGGCTCGAATCAGACTGCTGCGTTTCTGGAAGTCATACACCCCCAATGGAGAAGAAAAACGTGCCGTGCGGTTGGTCGGCAAAACGTGATTGGGCCCGGCGATATAATCTCCCAGTGCTTCCGGCACAAAATGACCGATGAAAATGGCTCCGGCATGTTTGATGGACGGCAAAATATCGTCCGGATTTTCCAGTGCCAGCTCCAGATGCTCGGGAGCAATTACATTGACCACATCAGCCGCCTCGGCCCAATCAGCAACATGAATCAATGCACCGTGCGTTTCAACCGATGCACGCGCAATCGCAGCACGCGGCAATACTGCCAGGTGCGCCTCAATCGAGGCCGCCACCTGATCCAGCAGATGTTTATCGGTGGAAATCAGAATACTCTGCGCCGCTTCATCATGTTCAGCCTGTGACAGGAAATCGGCAGCAATCCAGCTCGGGTTGCCACCATCGGCTACCACGACAATCTCGGATGGCCCGGCAATCATATCAATACCGCAGGTACCGAACACCTGTCGCTTGGCCGCAGCCACAAATTTGTTGCCCGGCCCGACAATTTTATCCACCGCCGGAATCGTTTCGGTGCCATAAGCCAGCGCAGCTACGGCCTGCGCCCCGCCCACGGCAAATCCGCGCTGCACACCGGATACGTGGGCAGCAGCCAATACCAGCTCATTCATTTCACCGCCCGGAGTCGGCACCACCATGACAATCTCTTCCACACAGGCCACCTGCGCCGGCACCGCATTCATCAATACCGAAGACGGATAGGCAGCCTTGCCTCCCGGCACATACAGACCAACCCGATCCAGCGGTGTGATGCGCTGGCCGAGGGTCATGCCAATGTCATCGCTATATTCCCAGTTTTCCTGTTTCTGATGCTCGTGGTAAGCACGAATACGATTAGTGGCCAGTTGCAATGCCTCGCGATCTGTATCGGATACATTATTCCACGCTTCCAACATGCGTTCACAGCTAATTTCAATGCTGTCCCCGTTGCAAGCCCATCCGTCAAAGCGTTCGGTATATTCGCACAGCGCTGCATTACCGCGCTGTTTCACATCAGCAAGAATGTCCGCCACCAGCCCCTGCACATCATCGCCGGTATCAGCTTCGCGGGACAGCAATGCATCGAGTTTGTCGGAAAAATCAAGCTGCTGTGAATCCAGTCGTAGAATCTTGCTCATGTTTCGTTCCTTATGCCTGATATTCAGCTTGATTTTCAACAGCCTGACGTAACCGCTCAATCATCGGCTGAATTTGCTGCCTGTGCGTGGCAAAGCTGGCCGGATTGGCAATCAGGCGGCTGGAAATATCGAACAGCGTTGTCTCTTCGACCAGACCATTGGCTTTCAGTGTGCCACCGGTTTCAACCAGATCAACAATGCGCTCGGCCATGCCTACCAGCGGTGCCAGTTCCATCGAACCATACAGATGAATAATCTCGGCCTGGACACCCCCGGATAGAAAATATTCGGTTGCCAGATGATCGTACTTGGTGGCCACCCGGATTCGACTGCCACGCTCGGGAGGACCGGCATTCACCAGCGCCTCCGGCCCGCACACACACAGACGGCAGCGACCGATATTCAGGTTCAGTGGTTCATACACATGAGGGCGATATTCCAGCAGCGAGTCGCGTCCTGCGATACCGAGGTCGGCAGCACCCTGCTCAACATAGGTGCAGACATCGGCAGGCCGGATGATCAGGAATCGAATCTCCTGCCCGTCAGCGTCACCGCTCACCATCAGCTTGCGTGTTTTCTGTACATCTTCAGCCGGATTCAGACCCGCAGCAGCCAGCAGTGGAAGTGTCTGATCCAGAATTCGTCCTTTGGACAGAGCAATCGTTAATGGTCTTGAATCACTCCCACTATCAAGCATTCAGTTGCGCTCCCTTTATCCAGTTTTCGCTAACACTGTGTCGTTCAATACGGGCGCCAAGCTTACCCAGCTTTTCCTCAATACGCTCATAACCGCGATCAATGTGGTAAACACGCGACACAACCGTCTCACCTTCTGCAGCAAGGCCGGCCAGGACCAGCGAAGCCGATGCACGCAAATCAGTCGCCATCACCGGCGCACCGGAAATACGTGCGCAGCCATGCACTACCGCCATATTGCCATCCAGACTGATGTCTGCCCCCATGCGGGCCAGCTCCTGCACATGCATAAAGCGATTCTCAAAAATGGTTTCCCGAACCACACTGGTACCTTCGGCCAGCGTCATCATGGCCATAAACTGGGCCTGAAGATCAGTCGGAAAGCCCGGGTGCGGCAGCGTATGAATATCTACGGCCTGCAAACGCCCCTGCGCCTTGCAACGCACAAAATCTGTTCCGCGTTCTACCACTGCGCCCGTATCTTTCACCTTGGCCAGAAAGGCTTCAAGTGCAAGCGGATCAACATTCGTCACGGTCACATCACCACCGGTAATCAGACCCGCAGCCAGATAAGTGGCCGTTTCAATCCGGTCAGCAATCGTCGTCATCTCACCGGACTCAAGTCGTTCCACGCCCTGAATTACAATGCGATTCGTGCCATCGCCTTCAATATTGGCCCCAAGGCCGCGTAGCGACTCAGCCAGATTAACAATCTCGGGTTCCCTGGCTGCGTTATCCAGAATGCTTGTGCCCCGGGCCAGCACAGCAGCCATCATCAGGTTCTCTGTGCCGGTTACCGTTACCTGATCAAACGAGATAATGGCCCCCGTCAATCCTTTATCGGCCCGGGCTATAATATCACCCTGTTCCACTTCAATGCTTGCACCCATCGCTTCCAGACCCTTCAGGTGCATATCAATCGGTCTGGCACCGATTGCACAACCACCCGGCAAACTGACCCTGGCCTGACCGAAACGGGCCAGTAATGGCCCCAGTACCAGCGAGGAAGCCCGCATGGTTTTCACCAGTTCATATGGTGCCTCGGATTTATTGGCCGGACGCGTATCCACATGCAGACAATGCTGGTCATCATACTCAACATCCGCTCCCTGCCATGCCAGCAGGGTCATCATTGTTGAAATATCGCGTAGATGCGGGATGCGACGGTAGGTCACGGGGCCATCAACCAGAATAGCCGCTGCAAGTAACGGAAGCGCTGCATTCTTGGCACCACTGGCCTCAATGGTGCCGGATAGCGGCACGCCGCCCTGAATGATAATTTTATCCATAGTCTACCTGCCGCATTTATTGCCAGGGAAACGCTGATTTCTTGCAAGACGCAATAAATCAGCACCTCCCGGAAGAAGGCCGGGAACGCTAACGGTTGGAAGCTGGCCGAACAATGCCTGTGAAGTGCCAATCAGACACCGCCTGCATCATTCACAAATACTTCCGCGCCTCGCCAGTTCTCTTGACTGCAATGCAATATTCATGCCCCCGACCCTCTCTCTGGCAAGCGTATTCACCTTGCCAGTTTTCCGTATACACCACTACGTGCTTCTCTTCGAAATTCATTGCAAACAAGAGCCCGGCGCAATCATCACGGTGACCACGAACAATACAGGCTATGTATGGCTGCCCTTGATGGTTATGCTTTCGCACCATGTCCGTCTATACTGAGCTTGCACACACTGATATCAGCGCCATTCTTGCTGATTACAGCCTTGGCACCCTCTCTGCTTTTGAAGGCATTGCCGCCGGCATTGAAAACAGCAACTTTTTTATTGCCACACAGGGTGGAAATGCCGGGCGCTATGTACTGACGA
>JAUZQI010000173.1 GCA_030951095.1 Mariprofundus sp.
GCTTATCCACGGCACGAATCTCTTCCTTTAGCTCTTCGTGTGATCCTTTAAGCAAGGAGATGAACAGTTTTTGTTGTTCTTTGATGTCATCCAACTGCCCATTAAATTCTTTGCGAATGGCATCATGTCCTTCCAAAATCATGCTAAATTTCCCATTCATATCTTCCAATAACACTTCTAAATAGCGTTTCTCACTGCCAGTATAGATTGAAGCAATGGCGCGCATGGCAAGAACAGTGATCCCGGGCATTCCTCACCACGTAATCCAACGCGGAGTGCGTCGTCTTGAGGTATTTCAATGCGATGATGATTACAACACCTATCTTGATCTGATATCCAAGTCCTGCAAAAAGGCGGGGACTGAGGTGTGGGCATACTGTCTGATGAGCAATCATGTTCACCTGATTCTTGTGCCTTCTTCAGAAGATGGGTTGCGCGCCTCTCTTGGCGATGCCCACAGGCAGTACACCCGGCGGATAAATTTTAGAGAAAAATGCCGTGGCCATTTGTGGCAGGAACGTTTTCACTCGTCTGCCATGGACGAACATTATTTGCTTGCTGCTGCTCGCTATGTTGAATTGAACCCCGTGCATGCTCATATGGTGAAATCTGCTGAGGATTATCAGTGGAGCAGCGCCCGAGCGCACCTTGCCGGAGAGGATGACAATCTTGTGACTGTGGCTCCGATGCTGGATCGAGTAAGTGACTGGCGAGGCTATTTGGATAGTGATCTGGCTGAATCAACGAAAGAAGAATTTCGTATGCATGGAAGAACGGGGCGACCACTTGGCGACGGGGCGTTTTTGAAAGATATCGAGAAGCTTTCCGGGCGAGTTTTGCGACCACAAAAACCAGGCCGGAAGAAAAGTATTAAATAGGTAAACTGTCCCCCTAATTGGTCCCCCTAATTGCTCGCGGTAGAATGAAGGAGAGGCCGCTTAGCGCGGCCTCTCCGAAATCCAGCAAAAACCATCGCTTGCCGTCAGGCCATCATATCGGAACCGCCGGAGACGTTACGCTGATTGGCAGCTTTCGTTACTACCTCGATCAAAGCTTCTTTTTCCACCGGCTTGACCAGGTAATCAAATGCGCCCTGCTTCATAAATTCTGTAGCCAGCTTCGCATCCGGAAATCCGGTTAACACAATCACTGGAATGGCCGGATATTCGCGGCGGAAGTAGGCAACGGCTTCAACGCCATTGATTTTGGGCATTCGCACGTCGCAGATGATGACATTCACATCCAGCGCATTTTCGGAATCCAGTTGTTCGATGCCCTGCTCACCATCTTCCGCCTCAATCACTTCCATGCCGGTACCCTTGAGCTGAAGCCGGATGGCTTTACGAACAGGCGCTTCATCATCCACGATTAAAATCTTAGCCATTTTTCATCCTCCTCAGACTGTCCCGCCTGCTGCGTACCGAGCCAATGGCAAACAAAGCAAAACCAATCGCAATGACAATCAAATACTGTTCGGCGGGAAATCCGCCACGCAAGGTCAATAAACTATCCAGCACGCCCAGCGCAATAAACGCCACGCCAATCAAACGGGTTTTCACACCGCGACCGCAGAATGGCGACGTCACGGTGTCCGGCATGGCTTCAAGACTGTGGCTATGCATTTTCCGTATCCTTTGCAGCAGCGCTGCGCGCCCACCACATCAAACCGCCCAGCAGCAATCCCATAACTAGCACGGCGATAGCCAGCGGCATGGAACTCGGTGCCGGTTTTAACAGCATCCAGTACCAGGTTGTCATGGTGTGTTTCGAGCCCGATTCGCTGTTGCTGCCATCCCATGCCGCAAATGCGACGGGGATAAACCGGCCTTCGGCAAATTGTAAATCCTTTTCAGCATCATCCGTGCTGAGCGGTCGCGTGAACAACACGCGCCATGTGCCATTATCATACGATGATTTGATTTGGAGGCCAGATGCCGCCGCATCGCGCTTCTCGATAGTTGCGAATCCCATGGCATTGGACAGAGCAATGGTTTCCGGCGCTTTGGTCGTGCCGCTCTTCCACTGCCAGATATTCACCGGATGTGTTGCATCGCCCATGCCCCAGTAGGGTTTCTCCATTTCCGTCGGAATGACGACGGGCAACTGAACCGCAACACCGTCTTCTGATATTGGAGAATCACCGATCTTTTCCGCCAGTTCATCGCCGGGGATGCTCTTGCTGCGGTCATCCCACTCCAGCAACAAAGCCACAGCCTTGTCATTATACATCGCCCGTACCGTAATCGTATCGTTGGACGGCTTGAAAAAACGCGGCTTGCCTATGATTTGGGGTACCAGCAAAAACGTGCTTGGTACAGCCTGATCCCAGCGTTCATCATCCGTAGTGGCGGGCAAATCGCCCTCTGCGACTTCCGCCTTGATGACGGTGTTTTCCGCATCAACCACTTCCTTCGTTTTGGCCAAGCTCACCACATAGTTGGCCACATTCCAGCGTTCTTCAATACTCAGCTTTTTCTTGCTCTTGGGGTCGGCAAATGAAGGCATCTGCGTACCGGGGATGCCGGTCGAAATACGACTGAAAATATCTTTTGGATCGTTGCTGGCCCGGAAAGTCCATGGCTTGGTCAAATTACGTGGCCAGGTGCGCTCCTTGTAGTCGCCCTTCAGCGATTTGGTGGCGCTGCCCTTGCCTGCCTTGCCATGGCATTCCACGCAACGATCCCCGTCTTCAAACAGCTTCTTACCCGCTGCTATGCTCTCGGGCGAAGTTGGTATCTGCGTACCGTAATCAATCTGGGTTTCAGGCTTTTCTTCTTCATAGCCGGCGAATGTCTTGACGTATTGCACCACATCCCACATTTCCTGCTCGCTCAGTAACGCCTTCCAGCCTGGCATGGCCGTTCCCGGCATGCCATCGCGCACCATGCGGAAATTATCCTCGTCATTGGGCACCATATCATCGAAGCCGGTGGTCTTGAATTTGTATTGACCGTCTTCAAAGTTGCGCGGCGGCGGATTAAGAAACTTTTCCGCCGCTCCAGAGCCATCACCGTCACCGCCATGACACCATATGCAACGCTTTTCGTAGATAATTTTACCATTCTCGGCATCGCCAGATGCTGCAATCGCCGGGGCGACCGTGAACAGCATCGCCAGCATTGCTCCAAGCAGTCGTATCATCAGTTGGTTTATTTTCCTCATGGCATTCCCCGAATTATTCATGTTTCCACGACCTCGGGCGCATACCTGTATAATCATAGAGATAAAGAATTACTTTCCATATCTCATCCTCGCTCAGAAAATCCTCCCATACAGGCATGGCCGATATCCACGGCGCAGCCTCCTTGGGTAGGCCCGGCCCGCCTGTGGCGATACGCCAGAAAACGTATGATTCCTGCAATTGTGCAATCGTGCCCACATCCTGAAAATTCAGCGGTGTTGGATTCAGACCATCTGCGTACGGCCCTTTGCCATCGAGTCTGTCACCATGGCAGTACTGACAGTTCTTGATGTACACTTCGCCACCTTCAAACACCAGTTTCTTGAATTTTTCAGGATCGGACTTTTCAAGTTTGCGATAGGGGTTTTCCAGTGTCGCCAGGTCAAAACGCTTGCCATACGCCTTGAGCGAGGCTGGCGGCGCAGGATGAATACTGCGCAACTCCACAGGCGCCTCAAAGCTGAGCTGCAAACTTGTGAAAATATAAGCGCCGGCGAGCAATGGCAATACGGCATACACGATATTCCGAACTATTTTTTTGGACGGGTCTTCAACCAGCGCCTTGATCGGATCCACCATCTCCCTGGCGCTCTCCTCAGTGCAGGTAAATACCATGAACGTGCCTGCTATGACGAAAAACATGTACATACTAAGCAGGCTCTTGGGAATCAGCGCCCCCAGTATGACATCGAACAACAGGACAAAGCCGAAATAGACACCGGCAATGACCAGCGCAAACTGTAATAAACGGGGTATGAGTCTTTTCTTGGTCATGCTCATTTCAACCCAGCCAGATAGTCTACCAGCATTTCCATCTCCTTCGCGCTCAGGTCATCGCCCAGCGTATCGGGCATCATATCTGCATCGAAGCCCTCAGCTATCTCTGCATTGGGATCGATGATAGCCCGCCGTAAATAATCTTTATCCCGCAATGCACCGATTGTTCTGAGGTCGGGGCCCATTTCACCTTCCTCTTCTCCAATCATATGACACATGCCGCAAGTCAGTTCCTCAATAATAGCCTCGGCGGATTCATACGGTGCCCGCGCTTCGCCATCGCCCTCTTCGTCATCGCTCGATTCTTCCGGTACATCAGTCGGGATTTCGACCGTAACTTCAACACCGCCCAAATCTTGCAAATAGGCGATCACAGCCAGAACCTCGGCCTCGGACATGCCAATACCGCCGCCGGACACATCGGGCATCGGGCTTTCGCTATCATTGCTGCCTGCCTTGCCGAAACCGGCCACGACAAAAGCCGAAGGTTTAACCATGGATTCCCGAATATATTCCACTATGGATGTAGCCTCACCCTTATAGCGTGCATCTTTCATCCGACTATCTGAAATAGAGACCACTTTATCCAGCATAGGGGCTCGGCCCATAGAATTATGACACAGCGTGCAGGTTCCCTTGCCGTTGAATACCTTCTCTCCCACTGCGATAAACTGATCCATAGTCATAGCGCCAAGATCCAGCTTTTCCTCCACAGGCGGCGGGGCCGGCTTGATACGTGGAATACCAAAACTAGCATACGCCGCAAAGGATGCGATCACAAGCAGACTGAAAGTGACAACCTGAAGAAAGTTTTTCATGACTTCTGCCCCATCCAGTATTTCGAAGCATCCGTCTTGCGTGTACTGAGCGCCGCCAGCCAGAAAACAAAGATGACCATGGCCATAAATAGAATGGTCGCAACCGACACCGTGTTGGCGGCAAAACTGAGATCTGGCGTATAGGCATCCACCGATGCATCGCGAAAGATGCCGCTTACATGCCAGTGCTGACGAATACCGGAACGAATATAGCCCATCAACCCCATCAGCCAGGTGAAGGCCACGGCCAACAGAAACAGAGCGTACTGGGAACGATTGGATACCCGGCCCCAGTGCAGTGGCGCTACCTCCTTCGCACCCTTATACATAAACGAATCCAGTGTCAGGGCAGTGACGATAATCACCAACGTCGTCAACACCTGCGGAATGGAAGCGGCTACCTTGTACACCGTATTGGTGAAATAACCGTAATAGACACCCAAAATCAGAATATTGATAATGCCTGCGACAAACAGCGCAACCACCGCAGCATTGCCCGCAGGTGCCCATGATACCGTGGAAATCTTGTTACAGCGTCGATAAAACACGAAGCTCAGGGCTGTAAACAAAATCATGATATTCACGGCGGTATTCTTCGCCGGCATAATGCCGAATTTGCCCAAGTATTCATGGTATGGGCCGCCGAGGCTCTTCAGTTCTCCGTTGGTCAACACCAGCGTATGCGGCGTAAACCAGACCAGAAATGCACCCACGATGACGATGGCCAGATATTTGAGATAAGGATAATAACGATTGGCCCCGTCACTGCGGCCCATGCCGCACCAGAGATAATAATTGGCTGACAAAAACAGCGTGCCTATCAACACAGCCTGAATAATGAACAGCCATGCGAATACGCCGCCCATCAGCGTGATGCCCATCTGCTGGCTGTAAGCGTAAATCTCGGCAGTCAGGTAGTAGCCGGCAAAGGGCAGCGGCAGCAGCGCGCAGATGGCGATGAAGTTGGCGTTATAACCCACCCAGTCGTAATGCGCGCGCGCCTCCTTGTTCGGCGCACTGAGGAATTTAAAGGCGGCATAAGCACCTACCACCGAACCGCCGTAGGCCACATTGGCGACCACGCGATGAATGTTAATCGGATTCCACAGGAAATTATGAATGGCGGCCCAGACATCGCCGTTGAACACGCCAGCCGCGTCCACAGCCGCCGGGCTCATGGTGAAAGTCACCCATGCATTGGCCTGGAACATCAGCATGGTTCCGACTGCATTGAGCAGCAGTCCCAGCGTCAGATGCACCCATTTTTTATTACCGCCCTGAAGCCAGTCCCAACCATAATAATAGATATACAGTACCGCGCTCTCTGCAAAGAACAGCAGCGCGTAAGCAAACATGCTCTCCTTGAAAATGGTGGACATATATCGGAATACATCAGGGTAAAAGAGCACCAGACTAAAGACCAGCAGACCGCCAAGGATTGCGGTCAGCGAATACGCAGTAATACTGACCTTGATGAATTCATGGGCCATATTATCATAACGCTGATCGCGTGTTTTCATGCCAATGCATTCGATAATAAATACGAAGATAGGCACGGCCAGCACAAAGGCGGCAAACCACAGATGAAGCTGGGCGACAATCCAGACCACAATACGGCTGTTGATGCCCTTGATGGTGGGATAATCGGCTGCGGTTAATTTCGGCGCAGGCGGATAAGCCGGCGCTACCGTTGCATCCGTCGCAATTGCATCTGCCACCGTTGCATCTGCCGCTATATCGGCCACTTGCACTTCATCAGCGGCCATGGCGAAGCCGGCGTCTGTTCCGGGTACGATGCCGGGCGTCAGTATCAGGGCGAACAGCGCCAGCAACAGCGCCCCGTATATGATTCTCTTATAACATATATTCAAAGCTCGACTCCCTCGCATATTTATAGCCTGTAGCCCCTACAACATGGGTGACTGATGCATTACTGTTGAAAAATAAGGCTTAATCCCTGCATTTTCATAATGACAAAATCCAGACTCAGAAAGACAATGGCAAAGACAATGAATGAGCCGCTAAACGGTATTAGAAATTTCATATAATCATGCCCCCAGGAACCATTTAAATATGACAGCCACTGCGATCAGCACCGTCACAAACAAGGCAGGCCCCCATGTAGCTTTTTGCTCTTCAGTGCTCATTGCGCCCCCTCTTCAATAGCATAGCCTTCACAGTTCTACCTTCCGCTGCTTCAAACCACATATAGGTAAAGAATCAGAACTACAAATATAGCATTGACCAGCATGCCGGAAAAAATAACGCCATCGCAGAGATATTCTTTGATGAATGCTTTCATAACATCACTCCTTCCTTTCGCACCTATTTGGCGAATGCCCGGATATACGTCACCAGCAGTTCGACATCCGCATCCGAAATGGTTTTACCCCAGGGCGGCATCAATGCCGATTTGCTGATAGACGGCCCTCCTCCCTTGATAACGGTTCTGATATCGTCATCAGTACGCTTCGCCATATCGACCTTGTTGGTAAAGTCACGCGGCGTGGTGGCAATATCCTTCGTCACGTTGACGCCACCGCCTTTACCATCAGTTCCATGACACTGGGCGCAGTAAAAATCAAATACCTGCTTCACCTCTGTCGCTTGAGCAGCAGCCCCTGCAAACATATTCAAGCCGAATAATGCGGCGGCCATCAATGATATTCTTAACATATGCCTATCCCTCCGTTTATTCGAATTCATTTAAAGTTGGCCACATAGGCCGCCAGTAATTTCATTTTGGATTCCGATAGATAGCTCGCAAAGTCGGGCATATCCCGGTATGGCTTGAATGTCGTGGTTTTTGACAAATAGGCATAAATCCAGTCGGGATTCAGTCGTTTGGAAGCGCCCACCAGCGAAGGGCCGCTCAGGCCGCCGCTGACATTGCCTTTTTTATCCGGCGACTTATGACAGCCCAGACATGGCATTTTCTTGTTGAAAATCAACTTCGCTTTGGGTTTATATTTGGGTGTAATCAGCCCCGCTTCAACATCGGCGGACGTCAGCCCCATCAGGAAATCTGTAACACCGGCAGCATCAACGGCCGATAATTTGGGATGATCACCTCCATTCTTCGCGGTGATTGAATTATATTTCATCGGGCGAATCGGTTTGGGATCCTGCAACCATGCGAGCAGCCATGTTTTCTTGAACTTGCTGCCGGCATACCATAATTCCGGCCCTTTCTTTGCCAATTGATCGGCTATGCTCTTTTCCTGCGCAGGCCCTGTGGTGTAATGGCAACTGCTACAGTTTTTATCTTTGAAAACTGCGTCCCCGGCTGCAAAAGCTGGCGATGCCGCCATCGCCAGAAAAGCCACGCCAAGGAAAGCGCTAACTGCTAGTCGTCTCATTGATCCCTCCTTTTTAGTCCATAGATGTCTACAGTCATGCAAATATATGCAGCGTACTCGAATGCTCCTTGATTTAAATCAAGACAGGTGAAATCAGCGGCTAAGGAACCACTTGCAAAAGTCGTGAATGGAGATTTACTTCCCCACTCATATGTTTGCAAGTGGCTCTAAGGTTTTAGGTTTTCCTGTTTGGTTATGGCTATGGCGGGTTCGATAATTCACACTTTTAACGAGATTATCTTTTTTCAGCGATTAATTTTTCGAGAATCCTGGCGTAAACGTGCTGACGCAAATTCAACCGGGCGGTCAGGAGAATCAACAACACCAGCACGGCATGGATGCCAACTGAGAAATCAGGTTGCGTGGTGGATTGCCATGTGTAAAAAGCTGCCAGACTCAGAGCAACGACGACGCTTATGATGGATAAAATCAGAAACAATTTCTTGCGTTTTATCGCCCGGTGGGAAAAATGGAGATCGGCGTCACTTAGTTTCATGAACATGAACTGTACCCATCATTTCTGATAAAGTAAGACGTTCATTTGCATTCTTGTTGCGTCCGGCGCAAAAGCGCTGGCGTTCCGCCACAACCTGTTGGGCCAGACTACGACCACAAGCCAGACGATCGCGCACCGAAACGCCGCCTTTGTAATTGGCTTCAAGATGCAGGCCGGGGAGATTTTTCAAACGCGAGATAATGGACTGCATGCGGCTCTGATAAGCGCCGTGGTACAAAGGCAAGGCTTGTTTATGCCGATTGATGCGCAGCATTTCCGGCATCCCCTTCAAACCCAGCAATGGACGTAGCGTGCGCAGCATTTCATCAACCATGCGATCATCGTCCCAGTCTTTGATCTGCGGCGAGCGGGCCCCGCCGAGATAGGATGTCAGCAACACCTTGCCCTCGGGCGCTCTGTCCGGGAACAGGCTGCTCATCCACAGGTTGCCGGTCAGCACATGCCCTTCGCGACGAGGCGTAAGAAAACCGGTTCCGTCCAGAGGATGCCCTATATCGCCGCGATCCATGCCGGCATGCACCACTGTCACAGCAGCGTAGTCGATGCCGCCCAGCAATTCAGCCAGTTCCTTGTCCAAGGGTTTCAGCAGCACCGCTGCGGCAGGAGCGGGTGTTGATACAATCACATGTTGCACGTTGATCGAACGATGTCCGTCAGCCGTTTTCGCCGAGATAAACCACCCGTCGTCCTGCTTGACCAGTTCCTCAACACGATGGCCCGTATATGTGTTTATTCCGGGCGCTCTGGCCAGCACATTGACCAACGTGCTGATGCCGCCACGGA
Source organism: Mariprofundus sp. (assembly GCA_030951095.1). Lineage (GTDB taxonomy): Bacteria > Pseudomonadota > Zetaproteobacteria > Mariprofundales > Mariprofundaceae > Mariprofundus. The sequence continues at coordinate 9,436 of JAUZQI010000173.1, forward strand.
AGGAGAAGGTATCGGTCACGCATGCCGTGCGCCGCCGCAAGATGCGATTAATCAGAATGCCCGCAGTGATACTGCCATAGCGTTTTTCCAATGCAGTCAGTCGTGGCAGCGCGGCTTCGGCGCTGGTCTGATCCGGATCTGCAGCCAGCGTGCCGGAGACAAATGGCTCCATGGCCTTCTCCAACACCTCCCGGCCAAAACGACGGCAGACAAAATCACTGACCGATTCATCCTTGCCGCCGCTGGTCAGAATAAACGGCTCAAATAACAGGCGCAGTTTGCCGCGCGCACTCCAGATTGGCGATGCCAGCATCGCACCAAGACGCATGGGCAGTGCCTTCAAATCGCCCTGATGCAACAGATAACGACGGGCTTCGGCGATAGGCATGCGCGACGTTTTTACATCTTCCAGACCCGTTTCATGTACAAGACCCGCCACTTCCGGGCGGAAATTCATCACCATCGCAGCAGCGCGCTCGGTGAGATAGCCTTTCTGCCGGCTACTCTTAATCTTGCCGCCAACGCGATGCTCGGCTTCCCATACTTCAACCGACAGACCTTCCCGAGCCAGCCACCATGCATTGGCCAAACCGGATATGCCGCCGCCAATAATCAGGACATCGCGATCATGCCCGCTCATGGGTGATTTCCTTGGGAATTCTCTCTGATATCGCCCTTGGCATAGCCGGGAATTTTCGGCCCGTTGCCGCCGAATCGGCGCGCCGAGAGCGTGGCAAGATGATCCGGTGTAACCACGGATTCGCCGATTTCAGCCACATAGGCTTCAGCCCGTTTCTTGACCAGACGACGTACAAAAAAAGGAATCCGGCCCAATCGTTGTTCGGCCTCATCGCTCCAGCAAACATCCGCAGTATCCAGTTCAGCCAGTGGCGAAATCACCTTGCCGCCCTGCGGCGCATAGACGCAGAATGGATCTTCGTCCATCAAATCCCGGCCCGCCGCAACCGGTCTGGCGCGACATCCGCCGCATAACTGGCTGTATTCGCACATGCCGCATTTACCGCCCAGTTCCGGCGCTCGTAAACGTTCAAAATCCGGCGCGTGATCCCAGATTTCGAGAAAATCGGACTGGCGAATGTTACCCGCTTCATCCGGAATATAGGGGCATGCCGTCACGCCGCCTTGCGGGGTAATGCGGCAATAATGCGTGCCGGCGATACAGCCATCGGCCTCCATGCCGCTGATGCGATTGAGCATGGAATCAGGATTCTGCTGATGCGCAATCCGTTTAAAATGCGGCGCGCAACGCGCCCGGATAATCAAATCGGTGTTTTTTTTCTGGGCTGCGATAATCTGGCTTAACACGCGCTCATATTTTAATGGTGAAATATCCGACATGGATTCACCGCGACCGGTACAAACCAGAAAAAACGTGTTCAACACACGCGCCCCGCAGGCCCGTGCGAACTCAATCATATCCGGCAATTCATCGGCATTGTCTTCAGTAATGGAAAAATGCAACTGGAAGGACAAATCATGGGAACGGCAGTTCTCAATGCCCGCCATCGTTCTTTGCCAACCGCCGCTTAGTCCGCGAAAATAATCGTGGCGCGCTTCATCGAGAGAATCGAGACTGATGCCAACGCCCAGCACGCCAGCCTGTTTCAGCGATGTCACCCGGCGCTCGGTCAGAGCCATGCCGTTGGTGCCAACCACCATGGCCAGCCCCTTTTGCGCGCCATGCGAAATAATCGCTTCCAGGTCTTTGCGCAATAACGGTTCGCCGCCGGTGAGCACCACCATGGTTCCCCAGTCGCGGCCCGCAATTTTATCCAGAATGTCCTGCACTTCTGCCGTTGTCAGTTCATTGGCGGCTCCGTTGCAAAGCTGCCCTGCATCAAGATAACAGTGGGCGCAACGCATATTGCAGCGCTCGGTCAAATTAATAGCGAGCAACGATAAATCGTTCACAGGGAAATCATCCGGGGAAACATGATGTCTATTGACTATTTCTGGGATCGTCCGGGTCGAGGTGAAAGGCACCCCTATCCGCCCATGTCTGTTTCACTTTATCCACAGCATCGACATTCACGCGATCTAAACCTTGGCGCTCCGCCCATCCTTCAATCTCTTTGGTGAGCATTCCGCGCACCATATCCGGCGCACGGTTGATACCCTCGCGAGCGTCGGCATCCCAGGGCATGGATTCGCTGACCTGCATGGAACCGGATTGAAACACGCTGAGAACTTCTTCCAGATACGCCTGCGTGATTGCTGCCAAACCACGCTGCGCGCCAATTGTGGAAACCGCCTTGCGCGTCATATCCCGACTAATTCCTTCCGGCAAGGCACGCAAACGGAGCTCGGCATCGGTTGACCATGGTATTGTATCGGATTCGGTTTGGAATTTGGATTCGGATTTTACATTTTTCTCATCACTGGAAGACGTGCCGGATGCCATAGTTCCCATGGCGGCAAACGGGCACTTGCTTTTCTTCTCTGCCGAGGACTCTGAGGACTGCTTAGATTGCATGTTTGGCGGCTGTGTGTGGGATGAATGCATGGGCGGCATCATCTGCGACATTTTCTGGCGCGATGCCGCCAATCCGGCTTCTGCCGTTTCCAGGCTGATGTCCGCCAGTCCATGCGCTCTGGCATAGGTCTCGATTTGCTGGTGGCAACTGTCACGCATGAATCCTTCGGGAACACGCATCAGGCGTGCCAACGCCATGGCCTGCCAATGTAACGGCCCATTTGAGGAGGCAGTAGCCTGCTCTTCCGCATCAGCCTCAGTCAGGAAGGCTTTGATGTGGGCTATTCGCACCTCATCGGCCTTATCCGCTCTGGCCTTCTTTTCACTTCGATGTTTGATATTTTCCCGCACCGACGGATTCGCCACCGATGCCAGCAGGGTAGCTGCATCCACCGACCAGCGTATCTGCGCAAAACCCTTCTCTTGTGCTTTATCTGATGTGGCGACATCAAATTCACCCGCATCACTGGCCGCCACAATCTGGCTAATGGCATCGGTCGCCATCGGGCACAGTTTCATGGTCGCCTGCTTGACGATGCTTTCCGTAATCACCGTATGCCCCTCTTGCTGGGCGTAGCGCAGAATCGCCATGCGCGCCATGTTGCGGGCAAAATCCGGCACGGCGGTCATGGCCTGCTCCGCCTGCGTTGTCCAGGAGGTCGTCACATCTGCGATGACATCCAGCTTCGGTGTGAATTCGCGCTGACTGAGCAGTACGGCGCAATCCACATGTTGCAGCAGATTTTCCGCATTGCCGCCGATATCCAGTCCTGTATCGGCATGAATGCCCAATTTACCAATGATCAGCAATGAGGGTTTGACCTGAAGCACATATTTCTCGATAGCGTCATGCGGTTTGCCATCCAGCAATACAGTCTCGATACGAACATCCATATCTTCAGCGATGGTTTCGGCCACATCCAGATGCCCCTGATAAATGGTGGCCAGCCCGGAATCGATAATCTCCTCGTGCAATTTCTCCTGTTCCTTAAAGCGGAATACTTTGCCGGCTTCGTCGGAGAGAACATCAGCAATCCGGTTGAAAGCGACGTAATGGAAATAGGGATCAAAGGCGGAAATCACCTTGAGTTCCACATTCCACGCGCGAGCCAGCGACATGGCTGTCACTAAACCGCCGTAAGATTTGGCCGAGCCATCGATTGCGGCCACAATGGGGCCGTCTTGGATGGATTGTTCAGGATTCTTGATAATCAGCGTATCGATATTCGAACGCCGGGCGACACGCTGACATACGGTCCCCAGGCAACTACCTTCCACCGCGCCAAGGCCCAGACTACCCATCACCAGCAGCTCATGGCTGCCGCTGTTGGTCTCTTCGGTCAGCACGCGGTAATTCTTGCCCTCCAGGGATGAGCGGATAAACGTAATATCCGCCTTGCGGCAATCACGCTCGGCCTGATCGAGATAACAATCTGTAATAATAGAAAGGCCTCGGGTAATGAGGTCATCATGGACATCGCGCTGACGTTCGAGTTCCTGCTCTTCACGAAACTGTTCCGGCAGGCCGCCTTCCATCTGGCGAAAGCGCACATCATGCAGTTGCGCTGCATAGGCATGGGCGCCGACAATGGTGGGGTTTTCGGTTAATTCCGCCAGTGCGAGCGCACTAAGCATGGCGGCGTTGGCATGGTCCGATGAATCTAAAGCAACCAGGAAACGCCGATATAAACTGGTTTGAACTGCTAAAGAATCATCCGCGACGGCCACAGAGGAGGCCCGAGCCGTCACGGATTCATCTCATTTCTTTGGTGTAATCCGGCTGAAGATATGTGATGATCAGTCCTCAACATATCTTCAGCTCAGATCCAACATGGTTTCAACAGGGGACATAAGGCATGCAAACCTTAATATCCCGCTGATACCTTCTTGGCGACATTCTTCGGCGCTTTACGCAGACCACCATTTACATAACCGCCGCCGACGAGGTTCTTGCCGCCCCGGCCAGCCATACCAGCTTCGAGTAGTTCCTGCGCATCCGCAAAGTCAGCGCTTTTCGGTGCATTTAACGGATTCACATCGCCCGCAATGGGTTTGAAGGATGATTTTGGAGCCAGGTAGTCATTCACGTCTTTCGGCGGTTTAACATCCTGCATGGCCCGAACAAAGGCGACCACGTTCCAGATATCCTGATCGAGCAACACATTGCCCCAATCCGGCATGGATGAAGATAGCGATACCGCCTCACCACCGCCCTTGATCACCGTAAACAGCTCAAGATTGGTCTTCTTGTTCATATAGCTGCCCTTGGTCAGGGTTCTTGGACGCGGATCCAGTTCGATAGCGTTGGGGCCATCGCCCTGTAATGTCCAGCCATGGCAGGCGATGCAGTACACATAATACCACTGCTTGCCCTCATTGGGGTCAGCGCCCTGTACAAGCGTTGATTTGAATGTAGGCGACCAGTTGTTGGTCCACTGGTTATACACTGCTTCCCCCTTTTTTGGTGCCTTAACACGATCCCACAGCTCGGTGTGCCTGCCGCCGGTATCGCCAGCATGTTTGCTGCCATAGCCGCTTTCGCCAGCCGTCGCGCTGCCCTTTTTGGCTCGCTTGCCAACGCCGGTCAGATAATCAAACACCGAAATACCATAGGTGCTTCCTGATTTACCTTTGGCCATATCGTTTGCTTCTTTTTCATAGGCATCAGATGCCTTTTTCAGGGCCGCATCGCTCTGGGTCGGGCATTCCACCTTCACCCCGCCAGCCGTACAGCGTTTTTCGCCGGCAACCGAAGATGTTCCTGCCCACATGAGGACAGCAAAACCCGTCATTGCGACTACGCTTAATTTAAGCTTGTTATTCTTCATTATTTACCTCCCGACTTACTCTTTGGGGCATTCCCCCCCTCCCCGTTAAGGGAGAGGGCAATTGCCTGGTTATCATGTTGTGTGAAAGGCTTCATATCAAAGAGCCTTGACGCGTTCGGCTATCGTGAGCTGGCCCTCTTCCAGCAAGCCAGGCAACTGCTGGGCAGCACCGTAGTCACCCTGCGCAAGATTGGAGGCTTCCTTCTTCGGATCGTCAACAAAGAATGTTGAACGCATTTCCAGATGCAGCGGACCGCAGAAGTGTTGACAGAAGACTTCATACTCGCCTGCAATATCCGCCGTGAACTCGGCCACCGTGGTCACGCCGCGTGGCAAATCCATATTGGTTCTCAGACCATAAGGGCCGTAGATGGTATAACCCATGGTGACATCCGGATTTTTGGTAATGCCTGCAGCCTTGTCGATATTGGTCACAAAGAGCCTGACCTTGTCGCCCTTGTTCACCCGAACCTGACGGGGAATATAACCATAGCTGAACGCCTTGATATGAATCTCCTTGACGCCGTTCACCAGTTTGATGCCGGGTCTGGCATGTTCCTTGGGGATTAAATACTGCGTGACTTTCGCCTTATGCGCCGGTTCGAGTTGTATAAGCTTACCGGTTTTAGGTGAAAACAGACCACCCTTTTCCGCCTGACCCATGGTCCAGTCCTTAATCAGATAGGACATGATGCTCTTGGCGTTATGCGGTTCGCCGTCCACCGGCATGATCCTCAGGGTCTTGCCGTAGGTCGGGCTCTTCTCCCGTGCATCCCACATCTCGAAGTTGACCGGATAGACAACGCCGGTCGGGCTGAACAGGCCGGTTGAGAACTTGTTCAAAGCCATGACATACGAGTTATCCGCACTGATGGCGATATGACCAGTTCTGTAGTGGGTCGGAATCTCATCCACCACTTCCAGTTTATGCAGATCAATCTTCACGTTTGCATCGGCCACGAAGCAGCTTTCATAAGCATACTTGGAAGTCAGACCCTTGGGGCTATCGATACCTGCTCTGTAAGCGCCACCGTCTTTATTATATACATCCATGACAGAATGCAGCGGGCCGGCGCAAGTTGGCAATACTTTCATCACTGCCAGCTTCCTGGTATCAATCACGCTCATGGTGGCTGACAGCTTGTCACTGACAATCACTTTGGTGCCTTCAGGAATCACATCCGTGCCATGCGGGTTTTTACCCACCGGGATTTCCTTAATCAGCTTGAACGGATTGGCGGAGAACACGCCCACAGTGGAGTGATAATAGTTACCGGAGAAGACGTACTTCTCGCTTGGCGTCCCTGCTTTACCCACATCCAGATAGTCTGGAGCGCTTGGGGATGGGCCCCAGTCGATAACCTGGGTCTTGCCGGTTTTAATCTCCATTTTCAGCATCTTGCCGGTATATTCACCGGAACCGTAGAGGTATTTACCCATCGGGCTCAGTGCAATATGGTGAACGCCGAACGGGAAGGGAAGAGCAATCAGCCTTTCCAGAAAACCGGATTGCAGATTAATCTCGCCAACAGTGTTGGCGCCCTTGTCGTTGACATAAAGATATTTGCCATCAGGGGTGCCATTCTTGTTACCTGCATTCAGCCCGCCATAGACGACCTCGTGCAGGTCAACGCCGACAGCAATATGCCGGTAGGTTCTGAAACTTGGAATACCGATGACAGCCACGCGTCCATCCAGACCGCCTGCATTATATAGTAACATCGGATCATGCAAGGGCGAATCTTTCGCGCCTTCTGCAGGACTCACCGCATGCTGCCATGGTGGAACCGTTTCTGCTGCGTTCGCAACGCCCAACATCATGAAAACCGCTGAAAATAGCCCCACGATGAAATTCATATGTTTGTTTTTCTTCATTTTTCCTCCCTTGAAATACCTTCTGCTCTGTCTCTGGATCTATATATCCATCCATTAGGATGGTATTTACTGCATTTGGCGCAACCCACTGAAACCATTGCGCATACCTTAGTGCAGGAATAGAACATCATTTAAACTTGCCTTACCTTGATCTAAATCAAATTATCAACATTTAATTAAATGATTGAATGATGAGCCACTTGCAAAAATCGTGAACGGCGATTTACTTCCCCACTCCGGCGCAACTCGAACTGGAATTTCAGAGAATGGAACCACCATGCTCCGAAATTCCATTCCAAAAATGCACTCGAAGTGGGATTGCAACGCATCCACTGAGACTTTTGCAAGTGGCTCTGATGCCCTTATAAAAAGTCATCATGCCCACGAATACAGATACCCGGAGAGATTCCGGATTTATCCTCGCTGTCGAAAGAAACCATGATATGATGCCGACTGCCACAAAGGAGTTCCACAACGATGAAACGGGTAAACTGCATAACATATCTGGCCGCTGTTTTTCTGCTGGCAGCCCTCAGCGCCGGATGCGATAGCGATAGCGGATCATCTCCGGGCGTCGGCGAAGCCACCAAGGATCTGTCCATTGGCCGGATGCGGGTGTCGATTTGGCCGGAATATGACGAGCCTAGTATTCTGGCTATCTATGACGGTAAATTTGAGGAAGGCGCGGATTACCCCATCAAGACAAGTTTTTTCGTGCCCAAAGGTTCCGTCATCAGCGATGCCTGCAGCCTGTCTTATAGCGGCCAGCATTTTTGCCAACTCTACAAAACCATCCCCAGAGGCGAATATGATGAAGTAAGCCTGCTGCTGCCCTACCCGAATTTTTATCTCAGCTTTCATACCCCGCAGTTTGACGTCACGGAAGCAAAACGGGCATTCACGTACCGGATTAAATCCAATCACCCCGTCAAAACCATGCAAATCGATATTCAGCAACCGCTACGCAGCACGGCTTTCAACATCTCGCCGGACAAGCGCGCCGCCGTAGCGCACAATGATAGCACCATACGGGTGCTCAAAGGATTTAAGCATACCAGCTACGCCTTGCATGATATTTCCGAAGGGCAGGAAAGCGTGTTCAAACTGGCTTACGACAAAAAAGATCCCAAGCCCTCCGTGGATATTAAATACACCTCCATGACCGGCCCGGAGGTTTCGACAACATCGCCTTATGAAACCCTGCGCAATATAAGAACCTTTATATATATACTGTTCGGCTCAGGACTCATCGCCATGATAGCGCTGGCTATCCGGTTTTTCCGATCCCGCAAGCAGGGCGACTAGCGCCATGAAAAAACATATGTCTGTTTTCGCGCTATTGCTGATGATGGGATTATTGGCGTTCCATCCAACCAGTGCGCGGGCGCTGACTGTGAATGATGTCGTGGTCGATCTGGCCTGCCCGTGCGAATGTCCGCTGGTGCTGTCGGACTGCAATATGAGCTGCGGGCTGAAATGGAAGGATGATGTCGGCAAGCTCATCAACAAGGGTATGAGCAAAAAGGAAATCATCGACTACTTTGTCGCCAAACACGGGGAAGCCGCCCGCATCACTCCGCTTCAGCGCATTCAGGGCAAGATATTCCAATACACCCGCAGCTTCGGCGTGCTGGACTGGAGTTTGTTGTGGGGCGGCTTGATCGTATGGATAGTGTTGATGTTTTTCGGCGTCTATATGGGCGTAAAGAGGATTTCCCGCAATAAGTCGCAGACCACGTGAAAACACTGTTCACCAGCATCGCCGCATTGATACTGATGCTTGGGGCGGTGGTTGCGCTTGTATTGATTTTTCTGTTCGATATGCCGCCGGGAGAGATTCTCGGTACTATGCAAACTGAAGGAAAATTCCTGCTCTACAAATATGAACTGGTTGAAAAACTGACTGCCGCCGAGAAAAGGAAACTCTATCAAAGCAACTGCACCCGACAGTGCCACAGCAAAGACCTGATTGAGAAAACGCCCAGAACTGCAGCCGAATGGGATAATATCGTTATCCGCATGCAAGCGCCTGACCGCGCCGATCTCAGCGACCGCGAAGCCGCCGTGATCACCCGCTATCTCAAAAGCCATTTCTTGAGCAATATCCCGACCGTGCTGCCCGAAAAGACGATGCGATTTCTTAAACGGCATCTGTGGAAAAGCGATTTCGGCGCGGGCGATTTGTATCTGGATGTGATTTATATTCCTCGCACGCTCGTCCGGCTATTGCCCTATCTGGTGGCCAGCAACGACCTGCCAAAAAAACAGGGCGCGTATTTTGTCGTCTATCTGAATACGCATCAGGGTTCGATACCACCCTGGAAACTGGATCAGGTGGCAACGCTGAGTCAAGGCATCGGCGATGCGCAAAAAGCCCTCGGCTGGCAAATTCTCTACGAGGGCGATTATGGTGGCCAACTCCACCATATTCAGGGCGTCCTGACATTTCCGGATTTTGACGAAAGCCAGTTCGACAGCATGCAAATCGCCATTGACCTGCCCGGCATGCGGGAACGCGTATTTCAATGGAAACTGCCCGTTCCACCCATGGCGGAGTGACAAACATGCAAAACATATATTCAGGTTCAACCTTGAATGGCTCTGCAATTGGGTTCAGCATTTCCTCGCTGCTAGCCTGAACGCCGGAGGAACGATTGAAGTTTAAGCCCTATAAACTATTGCTTGCGATTTCCGTGCCCGGTTTATTGCTTGCGCTGGTGGCGGCGGGCTTGATTTTTTCCAGCGGGGAAAAAGTTACGACACAGAAACTGGCACCCGATTTCTCGCTTGACCTCCTTGACGGCGGCAAATTTCAGTTGAGCGCCTACAAAGGCACTCCTGTCACGATTAATTTTTTCGCTTCATGGTGTCATCCATGCCGTCAGGAAATTCCGTCACTGGTCGCCGTTCGCAGCGAATATAAACCCAAAGGCGTTCACTTTCTGGCCATTGCGATTGATGACACGGCAAAAGATGTGAATGCATTGATTGCGAAGCTGGGGTTCACCTTTCCCGCCGGTCTTGATACGACGGGAAAAATCAAGGATGACTATGGCGTGTATGGATTGCCCACCACGTTCTTTATCGATAAAAAAGGCATGATCAGCTATTCCCATGCGGGCAGCGCGACCAAGGAGTTATTGCGGCATGAACTCGATAAACTATTATTATAAAAACCTTGCCACCGCGCTTCTCCTCGCCCTGATGCTTTTTGGCTGCAACGGCGATGAACATGCGCTGATTCAGGTCGGCGCAAAAGCGCCCCCGTTCACGCTGAAGCTGGTCGATGGCGGACAGGCCAATCTGGCGCAATATGCCGGCAAGGGGCTGGTCATCACCTTTATGGCCTCATGGTGTCCCTGCTCCAACGATTCCATGCCCCTGATGAAAGACGCCTATCAGACGCACAAGGATGATATCGCCTTTCTGATGGTCGGCGTTCAGGATGCTGAATCCAAGTTCGGACAATATGTTAAAAAATGGGATGTCCCCTTCGCCGCCGGTTTCGATGATGGCGACAAGATAGCCAGAGCCTATGGCATAGGCTCCCCGCCAACGACCTATTTTATCGACAAGACAGGCTTGGTGAAACGCGCCTTCTATGGCAATATCAAAGACAAACCGAGCGAATTCCAACAATGGCTTAAAGAGATTATGTGATGGGTGCCGGCACTGCCCTGTGGGGGGGCTTTCATTCTTTTTTCTCAATCTGGCAGGTTTGTCTGGTGCAAATCAGCCCCTTCTATATGGCTTTTATCGTTGGCCTGTTTCTGGCCACTGCCGGCCAGAAAGATAATCCGACAATTGGTCGCTGGGTTGGGCTGCCGTTTCTCGCCTACACTGTGGGATTCACGGTGATTTATTCCATACTTATCTCCTCTGGACTGAATATCAGCAAATCCCTGCTCTACAACATAAGCTCACTGAGGGTAGCCGCCGGCGTCGCCATCTTAATCGCCGCAATGTACATCCTGTTGATTGACCGCATTTGCGCTTTACGTTGCAAACTGAGCCCCATGCTTTTGAGCGCATTATCCCTGTTGATTGGCCTGAGCTTCGCATTGATTTACGCGCCCTGCATTACGCCCACCATGTCCGACATCATGAGCATCGCATCCAAGCCGCAAACAGCGGTGCAAGGGTGGCATCTGGCCGTATTCTACGGCATCGGCATCTGCGCCGCCTTTGGCGTGACAGGCATGGCGCTTATTCTGCTGCTGAGAAGAAGCAATTTTGTCATGCAACATACCCGTCTGATGAAAAATATCTGCGGTGTCATCCTGCTGATTCCAGCTCTGCTGGCCCTCACCGGCACAATGCGGCATTTCAAGGCGTTCTTTCTCGGCTTTATGGTCTGAGCTTGACGCCGTCCTTGACGCATAGGGGAGTCAAACAGCAGGCGTTCGGCGTCGTACTTGTCAGCCTCGGCGTCATCACCGCTCTGTTATCCAAAGTGCTCGGTTTTGAACTGGATGTATTCTATATTGTCATCGGCATCATCGGCGTCTGTCTGTTTCTATACGGCCTTGCTCATAAGAATCGGGACACCATCATGGACAGCGATCTGTTCAAAGCTTTGAGTTCCATGTCACTGGCCATCATCATGTTGATGGTCGTATCCATTGCTTCAGTCATTGGCACTGTTTTGCTGCAAAACCAGAATCAGGCGGCCTATCTGGATCAATTCGGGCCGCTCTGGTACTGGGTGTTCCGCTCGCTTGGCCTGTTTAATATGTACCATACCTGGTGGTTTCTGATGCTGCTTGGTCTGCTCATGCTTTCGCTCACCGCCTGTTTGTGGCGGCATGTTCCCGGCATGCTCAAACAGATGCGCACGCGCCATGTGTTTCTGGATGACCATTCACTTACCCGTTTTAAATACCTTCATCAGGCGACGTTGGAGGAAACGCATTCGACCGCCGCATTGGAAAAACAATTCCGCCATATTCTGTCCGGCTGGGAGTTCAAAACAGCGGAACAACATGGACAGCGTTATATCCGCGCCGACAAGGGCCGCTGGAGCAAGTGGGGCTATATTCTCGTACACAGTTCCATCCTGATTATTCTCATCGGCGGCTGGATGAGTCTGCAATTTGGCATTCGCGGCAATATGTCTGTCACCGAAGGTACGGCTGAAAGCAAAATATTTTTCCTCAAGGGAGGCGAAACGGCGACACTGGACATGCCGTTTCAGGTGCGCTGCAACAGCTTTCATATTAATTTCTTCCCCACCGGCATGCCCAAAGAATTTCGCAGTAATTTGACTATTATTGATCAGGGCAAGGAAATGCTGACATCGGATATCATCGTCAACGAACCCTTGTACTACAAAGGCGTGCGCATTTATCAATCCAGCTTTGGCGATGGTGGTTCTGATCTCGTCTTTACGCTGTTCCCCATGGAACATTCCGGAGCTACGCGAGAGGCGAGCATCAAGGTGTATGAAACCTGGACCGACCCAAACACCGGCATCACCCTAAAAATAACAGATTTCAAGCCGTACAACGTCCAGAATCTGGCTGAAGCCGGCAAAGCCAAAGTGGTCCGGGATATTGGCCCGGCGGTCGAATATGAGATACGCGGCCCCGGCCTGCAAGCGGCAAAAATCAAGGCGTTTATAAACCCCTTTATTGATATCGACGGTAAAAATCAGGGCTCGTTCCTGATGCTTTCGACAACAGGCCACAGCGCCGATTATCAAGCGGTCGGGCTCGGCCTTGATCTGACCAACCCGGTCGAGTGGAAATTATTCCGGGCCTTTAAAGATCGCATGCAACGCATGGCAAAGGAAAAACGGCGTCAAAAAGGCGCTGGTCTTGCCGCTTTCAAGGCGGCATTGACAACAGTTTTCGGCGATAGTCCACCTGAAAACGCTCAGGCTATCGCCATGCGCGTATTGCAGGCGGCCAAAGTGTTGCCGCAACTGCCATGGCCTGTGCTACCCATGCTGAAGGATTACCATCACGTCTATTACACCGGCCTGCAAATAGCGCGCGACCCCGGCATGAACGTGGTCTGGTTTGGCAGCGCCCTGCTTGTGATTGGCCTGTGCATCATGCTCTACATGCCGCATCACAAACTGTGGCTGGTCATCCGCCCTGATGACAGACAAACGCACATCACGCTGATCGGCCTGAGCTCACGCAACCCGCTTGCATTTCACCAGCTATTTCACAATCTGGCTGCCAAACTATAATCCTAGAAACCTCAGTTGGGAGTGTGTGCAGGGTATAAAGATATTGATTTGAAGGGCGTAACGGCAAAAATCGCCATCACCTCATTGGTGATAAGAGTTTTTTTCGTTTAGCAAAGCGAATCAAGAGCTTGCTCCATGTGGGTGCTGCCAACTGAGGTTTCTAGGATAATGCCCATGTGTTGCTCTTAAACGTTTATTGAACCTTTCTCCTGAGAAACTGGCTTAACATATCCACCAGATTCACCATGATATAGACGGCGATAATCAGGGTTAACACCCTGTCGATATAGAACAGGTTAATGGCTTTATAAAAAAACAGACCTATGCCGCCGGCACCGACAAAACCTAGGATGGTCGCCTCCCGGATATTCATCTCCCAACGGTAAAGGGTATAGGAAAGGCATTGAGGCAAAGCCTGTGGCAGCACGCTGTAGAAAAACAAATTCACCCGTCCCGCCCCTGTCACGGCGATGGCCTCCACCGGTTGCGGATCAACATTTTCTAGCACGTCGGCGTAGAGCTTGCCCAATACACCGCCGGTATGCAGGGATAGCGCCAACACCCCGGCAAAAGGCCCCAGGCCGACAACCAGTATAAAAATAATCGCCCACAGCAACTCCGGAATGGAACGCAGTACATTAAGAATCAGCCTGCTAACCACAAAGAGAGGCGCATGCAGGCGTCGGCCTTTGTTGTTGCTTTGGCCGGAAACACGCCCTGTGCCGATAATATTTCGCGTTGCGAAGAGGGCAAGCGCAATGCCAAGCGGAATCGCAAAGACCGTGCCCATAATGGAAATGGCGAGCGTTTCCACAGCGGCAAAGAACACGTCATGCAGAAAATCCCCGGATAGGTCGGGCGGAAACATTTCGTAAAAGTACGAGCCGATCTGTCCGATGCCTTGCATACTGAAAATAAGGCCGAAGTCGATATCAAGCCCCCGAATACTCAGCACAACGAGCAGTGCCAGAATCAGGGTCGTCAGTAAGGCCGGAGGAAATCGCACGGGACGCTCCATCTAAATCATCCTTTTCCGAATCTGGCCGCTGATGATATCGACCATGCCCACCAGCAGGCAAAGAATCATGAGCAATGTCGAAACCTCATGATAATTGAACATCCGCATGGACAACTCCACCTCCTGCCCGATGCCACCGGCGCCGACAAAGCCCAGCACCACCGCCGCCCGTATGCCGCATTCCCAGCGATATAGTGTATATGCGATGAGATCCGGCAGAGCCAGCGGCAGGTAGCCATAAAAAACGATATTCAACTTTGACGCCCCGGTGCTTCGCAACGCCTCAATGGGCCGCGTGTCGACTGCGTCGAGTATCTCTGAATAGAGCTTGCCGAGCATGCCAGCATATGCGATTCCCAGCGCCAGAACGCCGGGCAAAGGCCCCAGCCCCACTGCCCTGACAAAAATCAGCGCCCACACCAGTTCCGGTATTGATCGGAGCAAATTTAATAAGCCCCGGCTCAAAACATAGGGTGCAGTCCTGCAAAACTTTTTTAAGGGCGTCTGTTCTGCTGCAGATTCATCCTTGCCCATCTGCGTCAGCGAATGGCTGGCCAGCAGGCTCAGCGGGAAAGCCAGAAACACACCCATCAGCGTACCGAGGATGGCGATATAAAGCGTATCGAGCGTGGGCTTGATAATGTAACTTAGAAATTCGCGGGAGTGCGCCGGCGGGATAAGCCCGGTCAAAAAGTCGGCGCTGGCATGCAGGCCGTCCTCACTCCACAGCAATGGCAGGTCTATCTCGGAAAGCTTGTAGCTACCGCCAAGAACAAGGATAATACCAACAAAAACAGCCCCTTTCAGGAGCGATTCATATTTCGATTGGCGTAATGCAACATGCAGGGATGACGACATTTTCCTTTGCCTCGACCTCCCTTGGTTTTTCATCACGATATAAATCCTGCAAATGTTGCTTGGTGACCTGTCCGGCGGGAAGATCGAAGAAAACAGCGCCGTCTTTTAAGCCGATTATCCTTGGGAAATAAGCCAACGCAAGTTCCACATCGTGAAAACTGGCGATCACTGTCGTGTTGTGCTGCTTGCTCCAGTTCACCAGCAGCCTGATCAACTTTTCCGCATTTCTGGGGTCAAGAGAAGCGCAGGGTTCATCGGCCAGCAGTAAATCAGGGTTCTGATACAGCGCTCTGGCGATGGCGACCCATTGCTGCTGTCCGACGCTTAAGCGGTCGGTTCTCCAATACATTTTGTCTGCGATGCCTGTTTTTTCAAGCACGTCACGGACGTCATCAACATCAAGCGATTTAATCAGCAGCGAAAATAACGCCCTGGTCGTTGACCACTGCCCTAATCTGCCAGCCAGGATATTGTTTATCACCTTGAATCTTGGGATCAGGTTATGTTGTTGGTAAATCGTGGCGATGCGCCTTTTCATGGCTCGAACTTCTTTTACGCTAAGCGTGCTGATCGCAGCGCCGTCCAGTTCAACGCCTCCCGCTGCGGGCGTAATCATCAGATTCATATGTCTGAAAAGCGTGGTTTTACCCACGCCGTTAGGCCCTAAAAAAGCGATTCTCTCCCCCGACATGACGCTGAAATCCATGTCTCTGATGACCGGAGCGCCGCCAAAGTTTTGATGGAGATGCGTAATCTTTATATCCAAAGAAGTTCCTGATTCTGCGTGTTTGGCGTGCGCATTATCGCAGTAGCCCTGCCGATTTCGCAGCTTTCTCGATACCCTGATAGTTTTCGGGATAGGTCGCGATAAAGCTTTTGGCCCGCTGCAAATCCATAATCTTTCTGTCCGCCGGCTTATCGTAATCCAGCGCCATGAAGGCGTCCCTGATTTTTTCCCTGAGCGCCGCATCAATATGTTTGCCCACAGTCCAGTTATAATCATAATAAGAAGGCGTCGTCCAGATGACCTTCACCTTACCGGTATCCACCTTGCCCTCATTCACCAGCCTCGCCCAAACCGCTTCGTTTAACGCCCCGGCATCCACTTTGCCGGACTCCACCCATTTTGCCGTAGCGTCATGCGCCCCGCTGAAACTCATACGTTTAAAATGCTTCTCAGGGTCGATGCCCTTGCCCAACAGATAGTATCTCGGCATCAGGTGTCCCGACGTTGAACTGACACTGCCGAAAGAAAAGGTGTGACCTTTGAGCTCTTCTAAACCTGTGATGCCCGATTTGACGCTGGCAATGAATTTACTGTGAAATTTCGTATCTCTGGCCCGCTGAACGATAGGAATGGCCCCGGCGCGATGCATGGCCTGAACAGCCGTAAAACCACCATACCAGACCAAATCCAGTTTTTTCGCCTTCATGCCTTCTACCGTAGCCGCATAATCGATCACAGGAATAAATTTCACCTTCATGCCCAGTTTGGCTTCCAGATAATTCGCCATCGGTTCAAATTTTCTAAGTAGTCGGGTGGGGTCTTCATCCGGGATGGCGGACACCCTTAAGACAGACGGGTTCCCCGCATTTTCTGCGCTCCACGCGCCCGATGGCATGCATATGACAATAGCCAGACCAGCCAATAATAATTTCCGAAACAGCAGCATCATCCACTCTCCTTGCATGGTGATTAAAAATAGCAATCACCACACCCATGTAATGTGGCGATATGATGACATGCATGATGGGAATGTAATTGATTTATGTCAATGTTTTCAACAGGTTATGTAAATCATTCAATTGAATGATTGAATGATTTCTGGCTCGTTATGTTCGTAAGCACAAGTGTTTCGGGTGAGGTATTACAATGTGTGTGACTTTGTGGGTAAAGGGCAGTGCTAGCCTTTTGCTACGGGCAAGCCATGCAGACTCCATTCGTATACATCATCTTCCAGACGCGCAGCGCGAAAACCTCTGGCCCGGAGCATCTGCACTGCTTCAATCGACATCACGCAGTATGGCCCCCGGCAATAAGCTACGATTTCCTTATCCTTTGCCAGTTCCGGCAAATGTTTTTCCAGCTCTTTCAGTGGAATAGAGAGTGCTCCCTCGATATGACCGGCGCGAAATTCCTCCGGCGGACGCACATCTAGCACAATGGCATCTCCGGAGCGCACGCGTTCCAGCAAAGCGACCCTGTCCACGCCTTCCATGCCATCTTTGCCTTCCAGAAACTGCCGGGTAATCTGTTCAATCTCGGCCAGTCGATGTTCCGCCAGCACCCGTATGGCATGTACAAAGACATAGACAGATTCATCCGCAATCCGATAGATGACAAACGATCCGGATTTCTCCGAGTCCACCAGACGGGCCGCCTGCAAGCGTTTCAGATGCTGGGAAGCATTGGCGACGCTCAAACATGACGCCCTGGCCAGCGCATCGACCGTTCGCTCTCCCTGACATAACAGTTCAAGCAGTTCGATACGCTTGGGGCTGGAAACGGCTTTGCCAATACGTGTGAATTGTTCGTAGATATCATCCCGGAATCGCCGGTTCGGACTAACTGCCATGGATGTATTTAATCGGCCTTATATTTGCATTTGCAGAGATCACTTCGGATGTATTGCACAATAGCTTTGATATCCGCATCGGGAAAATTATAACCCCAGTCAGGCATAGCATCTGAAAAACCGGATTTTTTCCCGCCAAATTTAATCACTTTGAACAGCTCTTCATCGGTGCGGCTCGACATATATTCCCCATCGGTGAAATTTCTGGGCACAATACCCTCGCCGAGACTGTCAGCCAACGGGCCGTTTCCCGTTCCATCCATGCCGTGACAGGGCAGACAATAGCCCATGTAGGCGCCCTCGCCCGTATCCCCCCGATCCGATGCACTCATATTGGCTTTATCTTCAGTCATTCCTGCATCGACAATGGTAACCTGTCCTAGCATCATCAGCCCTAGTGCAAGCAAAAAAACCGTTATTTGTTTATTCATGATCATCCTCCCTGTGCTCGAAATCTATCGAGCCCTCAAAATGTAACGCAGCCTATTTGGCTTGTCCCGTTGTTTTCATTGATTCAAATCAAGACACCCGGCTTATCAATCAATATATTGCGATGTAATCTATTGAGCCACTTGCAAAAGTCGTGAACGGCGATTTACTTCCCCACTCCGGCGCATTGTTGAACTGGAATTTCGGAGAATGGAACCACCATGCTCCTCATTCCATTCCAAAAATGCACTCGAAGTGGGATTGCAACTCATCCACTCAGACTTTTGCAAGTGGCTCTATTGATTGATAATACTAGTCCGTGCAAATACAGAGGAATCAGATGAAAAAAATTTATTTGGACTACAACGCCAGCACGCCAATCGCAACAGAAGTTGCGCAAGCCATACAACCTTATCTAACCCATCATTATGGCAATCCCTCCAGCCCGCACTGGGCGGGCCTGCCTGCAAAGCAAGCCGTGGAGCAGGCGCGCGGCCAGATTGCTGGCCTGCTGGGATGCAGCGCCGATGAAATCATTTTCACCAGCGGCGGCACCGAATCAAACAATCACGCCATCAAAGGCACCTTTTTCACCTTGCGCCACAAAGGCAATCACATCATCACCAGCCAAATCGAGCACCCTGCCACCATCAATCCCTGCCATTTTCTGGAAACGCTTGGCGCAGAAGTAACCTACCTGCCCGTAGATGCCGCCGGCATGGTGAATCCCGATGACGTAGCGCACGCCATCACAGAGCGCACTATTTTGGTCAGCGTCATGCATGCCAACAACGAGGTGGGAACCATCCAGCCCATTGCCGATATTTCACGCATTACCCGTGAGAAAAAGGTGTGGCTACATACCGATGCAGCACAGTCACTGGGAAAAATCCCCACCAACGTATCGGAGCTTGGTGTGGATTTTTTATCTCTAGCCGGCCATAAGGTCTACGCCACCAAAGGGGTCGGCGCACTTTATATCCGCGATGGCATTCATATTGAACCGTTTATGCATGGCGCGGGGCACGAATCAGGCAGACGCGCCGGCACCGAGAATGTATTGCTGGACATCGGCCTCGGCGCGGCCTGCGAGCTTGTACAGGACTGGATCGAATCACCGCAAATTCTACAGCTAAGAGATCAGTTTTGGGCAGAGCTGCAAGATGCGTTTGGAGACCGTGTTGTGCTTAACGGCCATCCCGTTGCACGCTTGCCGAATACGCTCAATATTTCTTTCCTCGGCCAATCCGGGCCGGCGTTATTGGACAAACTGAATGGCGTCGCGGCATCTACCGGCTCCGCTTGCCACGCCGGGGCGGTTGAACTCTCGCCCGTATTAAAAGCCATGGGTATTGCGCCGGAAGCAGGCATGGGAACCATCCGGTTCAGTCTGGGAAGGCGCACAACAATCGATGAAATTGAATATGTTATTAAGCAAATCAAGCATGCGATGTAGCAAAGCGGTTGTGTTGGCTACACTGCTGATTGCAGCCAATCTGTTAGCGGCATGTTCGTCCGAGGACCCAATCGAAGAAGAGATCAGCCACGTCACCAATGAAGGGCCGTATGGCGGGCATAGCCTAGGCTGGTACAAAACACATTGGCGAGGCGAAACAACCGAGCAAAGAAAATGGTGCCGTCAGCAGAAAGAAACGCGAGCGTCCATGCAATCATGCATCGATGCAAACATCGGCTGGAAGCAGGGTTGGAAAGACCCGGAAACCAACCCGCCACGCAGCTGGAGAGATGGAAGCCGGACAGATCAATAACGCAACCATTGGCCTGCCTTTACCGGAATAAAATAAGCCAGTCAGCAACTGCTCACGCGCTCACAAAGTCCGAAAAAAGCAGTTCATTCCCTGGATTTCGCCATGCCCTTGTCATAAATTCTCAAATATGAACCGGGGGCGCTTTTGCCTTTCAATGCCATCTCTATCGGCCTTTGTTCTATGGGCGTTTCGGCCAAATGAATCAGCGCAGCATCGCCCTGCAGAAGCTTTTTGACATCCTTCAGCCGCCAGTCCGGTTCCCAGTTTCCCACCAGAGCATTCCATGCCTGAGTGATGGCAACAATTTCGGCATCGGAAAAAGGTTTCAGGTTTCTTCCCTTCTCGTTTTCCATTTCCAGATACTTTTTCATCGATTGGGAAACGACAATAAACGGCGGCCCGCACTGGGAACAATATTTAAGTATCTTGTCCGCATCGTGGCAAGTGGTGCAGCGAGCATATGCCGTGGCGACAGCCTCATCCGGAGTGTAGGCGACATAACCTTGGTATCTGGCTTCAGCCCATACCTTCTCGCCAACAGGGTTGGGAATAACCACCACGCCTGTGACCGCTCCAATCACCACGAGAATCAGACCGGTTATCCATAAAGACTTGTTCATGCAACCTCCGAACAGTTCAGTGTATCCACAGTTTTAGTTCATCCACAGCTTTCTTACCATGGCCCGATCCATTTTAAACAGTGCGTTCCTTGGCGTGTCAGCAAACCAGATATTGCCTTTGGAATCAACGTCGATGCCATTGGGTTTACTCTTGCCCATGGCTGCCTCCACCTCCAGAAACTTCTTTTTCTCAGGATCGAACAATACAATCTTGCTGCTTGTTTTCAGGGTGGAAATGATTTTCCCATCCTCCGCCACCGTCAACGATTCACTGACCATCCTGTCGGGCATGGGAAATGTTTCAAAACGTTCGGTGGCGCTGTCAAACTTGATCAAACTATGACCTTTGCGCCCGCCAATCCAGAGCGCACCGGATGCGCCCATGACAACGTCGCCCGGTGCCTCAAAGGGTAATGGCAATTCGAACTCAACCATCTTGCCATCGGCAGGATCGAGTCGGCCCAGTTTATTGCCCTGCGTTTCTATAAACCATACACGCCCTTGCTGATCGGTCGTGATGCCGGATGTCCGACTTGCAGGCGTGGGAATGGGATATTCGTTGAATGTCTCTGTTTGTGGATCGAACATACCGATTTTATTACCATAAAATTCCGTAAACCAGATATTGCCCTGTTTGTCGGCGACAATCCTGTAGGGAGAACTATCGATAGTCGGGATATCGTATTCCTTGAATGAACCGGAGACGGGATCAATCACACCAATCTGATTGGCGTCCATTTCGGTGATCCACACCAAGCCCTGACGACTGACCGTGATATCACCGGGCAAGGCCCGCGTGGTGGGGATATCGTGCTCGGAAAAAACGCCTTTGTCGGGCTGAAACTGGCCAATTCTGTTCAGGTTCGATTCGATAAACCAAATGGAATCGGATGGATCAATCGCAATTCTGGTCGGGAACGCATACTCGGTCGTCACCGTGAATGATTTAAAGGCGCTGCCCGCCCAGACTGAAGCGCATAAAAAACAACTTAAAATGGCCAATGCGGCGACGACTTTTCTCACTGTATGATCCTCCGGTTACAATCCATAATTCGACTGAGTCGACTCACCCGGAAACAGACAAAATCGGAAACAGACAAGAAAATCTCGAAGCGCAGATGGACGCAGATCAACGCGGATAAAAAAACCGAATCAAAAGCATTGCTGATTTTATTCATTGTCGCTTTCGACTTTAATTTGCGTTCATTCGCGGTTCGCTTTGTTTTTAACAGGCAAAAGACCAAGCTCTATTTATCAGCATCTGCCAATGCCTTCTCAATGGAAAGCATACCCAATCGTTTCGATTCTGTAGAGCCTTCTGTAAACCAGAGGATGGATCGCTTGTGATCGATGACCAAATCTCCCGGCAAGCTGCTGAAATTGGGAATGGTGAATTCGCGAAAATGCGCTGATTTCGGATCGAAGAAACCCACTTTATTGCCCCTGTATTCCAGGAACCAGACGTGCCCATGCGCATCATTCACAAGCGCATTGGGGGCGCT
>JAUZQI010000174.1 GCA_030951095.1 Mariprofundus sp.
GGTATCAATGATGCGCCGGCATTGGCGGCCTCGCATGTCGGTATTGCCATGGGTACTGGCACCGATGTAGCCATGGAATCGGCCGGGGTCACATTGGTGAAAGGCGAATTGACCGGCATTGTTCGCGCCCGCCGTTTATCACGCGCGACGATGAAGAATATCCGTCAGAATCTGTTCTTCGCTTTTATCTATAACTCCGCAGGGGTGCCGATTGCCGCCGGGGTACTCTATCCAGTATTTGGATTGCTGCTGTCGCCGATTATTGCTGCGGCGGCCATGAGCTTTTCATCGGTGTCGGTGATTACCAATGCTCTGCGTTTGCGACACGCGAAATTGTAACGTTACCAAAAAATCGCAAGAAAAACAGGAGATATCACTGATAACATTTAAACGGCTGTTAAGTCTGTCGGCATTTGCCGTCCTGCTGACGCTCTGTAGTCAGGTCGGCATTTCGGATGCTCAGGCATCGGCGCTAAAGCGCGTTCCAACTGAGCAGGTCTGTATGGTCAATGATGCAGTCATGGCGAAGAAGCAGATCCCGATTCCTGGTCAGGGTAAGCTATATTATGGTTGTTGTCAGATGTGTGTCAGCACGCTCACCAATGATGCAGGCGAACGGCAAGCCATTGATCCGGTAAGTGGAAAAGCTGTGGACAAGGCGACTGCCATCATCTGGGCACTGCCGGATGGTAAGGTGTTTTATTTTGAGAATGAGGCGAACCTGAAAGCCTATGCGCGATGACAAAGCAACTGTCCGGTGACAAGAGCCTTGCAAGAGCGGATGGCTTGCTGATTGCCGAATATTCCGGAAGACCATGAAGCACGCGATACTTATGGTGGGGTAATATAAAATCGGCAAAGTTCCGGAACATGCCGGTGATTTTGCCTTCCAGTGTCAGGTGGGCATGTATCGAGGCACATTGCACATCCGTTAGATACAGCTGTACAGCTCTCCCATTTGTTTTGAAATTACACAAATTCGTTTTAAACCAAAGGTGAAGTATCACGCAGCTGGGGATATCCTTCGAGATATGAAAGCACAGACAACACAACTGAAAACGGATTTTCTGATTATCGGCAGCGGCGCGGCCGGACTGCTGGCGGCGAGCAGGCTGGCGCCGCATGGCGACGTGATCATCGTCAACAAGGGCACGTTCAGAGACTCCAGCACATGGTATGCGCAGGGTGGCATTGCCGGCGTTTCTTCAAGTAAAGATACCTTCGAATCGCATGTGCAGGATACCCTGATTGCCGGGGCAGGGTTGTGTCATGAGGATGTGGTGCGAGCCATTGTAAATCGTGGCAGCGAAATTATTCAGGAACTGGAAGAAATCGGCACACCGTTCGATCAGCGCGATGGCGAACTACATTTGACCAAAGAGGGGGGGCACAGCAGCCGACGCATCGCCCATGCCAAGGACGCGACTGGACAAGCAATAAGCAGGGCTCTGATGTCGCAAGTGGAGCCACAGGCCAATATTCAGCGACTGGAACAGCACACAGCTATTGATCTGATTACCTCCCGGCGGCTGGGTAAAAATTATCAGAACCGATGCCTGGGCGCGTATGTTCTCAATCGGGATGGCGAAGTGCTAACCATTGCCGCCCAACACACGGTTCTGGCTACTGGCGGCGCGGGCAAAGTTTATCTCTATACTTCCAATCCGCATCCGGCTTCCGGCGATGGCATTGCCATGGCCTGGCGCGCTGGTTGTTCAGTGATGAATCTGGAATTCATCCAGTTTCATCCCACCTGTTTGTTTGATCGAGAAGGCTCTAATATGTTGTTGTCCGAGGCATTGCGCGGTGAAAAAGCACAGTTGGTGGATCGGGATGGCCGCCGTTTTGTGTTCGATTATGATCAACGCGGAGAGCTGGCGCCGCGCGATATTGTGGCGCGCGCCATTGATCATGAGATGAAAAAGCAGGGCGTGGACTGCATGTATCTGGATGCGCGTCCGATCGGGCGCAAGAAAATCGAGGATCATTTCTGCAATACTCACGCGCGATTGCTGGAGCTCGGTCTGGATATAACCAACGAACCCATTCCCATAGTGCCAGCGGCGCATTATCTGTGCGGCGGCATCAAGGCGGATGTGCACGGGCGCACCGATATTGCAGGCTTATACGCCATCGGTGAAACCGCCGGAACCGGTTTGCACGGGGCAAACCGGTTGGCCAGTAATTCATTGCTGGAATGTCTGGTAATGGCCGATTATTGCGCGACTGATATTCTGAAACAGCCGATTCCATCGGATTGCCCGGTTCCGGTCTGGGATGATTCGGGCATTGTGCCTGAAAACGAACGTATTCAGATCAAGCAGAACTGGGATGAGATTCGCGCCACTATGTCTCACTATGTCGGCATCGTTCGCTCCGATGAACGTTTACGGCGGGCACGCAGACGTTTGCGTTTGATTCAGGAAGAGATTGCTTCCTATTACTGGATGCATCCGGTCTCCCAAGATTTGCTGGAGTTGCGCAATCTGGCACTGATGGCGGAATTGATTGTGCTGAGCGCCCAGCAACGGCATGAATCGCGCGGGCTGCACTATTCCACGGATTATCCGCATACAGATGAACATGCCAAAGACACTATTTTGAGGCCGGATGATTTGTGAAGGGCTGTTTGAGTGTGCATATTCAGGGGAGAGTGCAGGGCGTGGGTTTTCGTTATTACACCCAACTCGAGGCGCAACGGCTGGGCGTTTGTGGTTGGGTGCGCAACCAACCCGATGGCAGTGTCGAAGCATGCATCTGCGGAAATGCAGAATCGCTAGCGACCATGCAAGCGTGGTTAAACCATGGCCCGAACTATGCACAAGTGGAGCATATCGAATTTTCTGCTGGTCATTTGCCCGATAACTGCAATGATTTTCGCATTGTTTGAAGGGTAAAAGAGTCAAAAGCATTTACCGCAAAGGTACGCAAAGGTAATTTGTAACAGGATTTGAATGATGTGTTCGAATATACTGTGGGCTCAAGAGCCACTTGCAAAAGTCGTGAATGACGATTTACTTTCCCACTCCGACGGACTGCAAACTGGAGTTTTGGAGAATGGCATCACCAGGCCCCTCATTCCATTCCAAAAATTCACTCGAAGTGGGGTTGCAACTCAGACTTTTGCAAGTGGCTCTCAAGAAAGCCCTTTATTGTCTTCCTTTGCGGTATAAAATGTTTTTTTGGAGATTGAATGGATTTTAGCGCAAAATGGGATTTTGATCATGAACATCCTGTCAGCACAGGTGTTTTGCTGACCAATCTGGGTACGCCGGAAGCGCCGACCAAATCCGCTTTGCGCACCTACCTGAAAGAATTTCTGTGGGATCCTCGCGTGGTGGAACAACCGCGCTGGCTGTGGTGGCTTATTCTCAATGGTGTGATTCTTAATACGCGCCCGGCCAAATCGGCAGCATTGTATCAGTCCGCTTGGACAGAACAGGGTTCTCCATTGCTCGCTACCGGAAAAAAACAACGCCATGCATTGCAACAGTCACTGCGCGAATCAATGGGTGAGGCCGTGCATGTGGAACTGGCCATGCGTTACGGTAATCCGTCTATCCAAACGGGGCTGGACGCCCTGCGCGAAAAGAATTGCAGAAAAATCGTCATCCTGCCGCTGTATCCGCAATATTCGGCGACTACAACCGGCTCTACATTCGATGCCGTTGCCGATGTGTTGAAAACATGGCGTCGTGTTCCGGAACTGCATTTGATTGACGCCTATCATCAACATCCCGCCTATATCTCAGCATTGGCCGATAGCGTTCGAATGCATTGGGCCGAGCATGGCGAGCCTGAGCGTTTACTGATGAGTTTTCACGGTATCCCCGAACGTTATTTCAAGTCGGGCGACCCGTATCCATGCCAGTGCCGAAGCACAGCACGGTTATTGCGCGAGGAACTCGGGCTGGATGAAGAAAGGGCGCAGGTATCGTTTCAGTCGCGTTTTGGTAAAGAACCGTGGGTACAGCCCTATACCGATGAAACCTTGAAAGTATGGGGCAAAGATGGCGTGAAATCCGTCGATGTCATCTGCCCCGGATTCGCCGCCGACTGTCTGGAAACGCTGGAAGAAATCGGCATCGAAAACCGCGATTATTTTCTCTCTGCCGGAGGTGAACAATATCGCTATATCCCCGCTCTGAATGATAGCGCAGCCCATATCTTCGCGCTAAAACAGCTTATTTTAGCGTGCATTAAGAATTAAGAATAGTGAAGTGAGAAAGCCTTGTTCTTCACCTTTCTCTATTCACAATTTCCACGCCCCCTTCGCTGCTCACAAACACATCTACAGGAGAAATAAATGAGCCCAGTCGTTATGGCAATCACAGTGCTTTGTTTCTACATGCTGTTTTATCGTTTTTATGCCAAGGGAGTGCTGGCTAAAAAAATCTTTGAACTGGACGATAGCGATCCGACTCCGGCGCATACCATGCGCGATGATGTCGACTATATCCCGACCAATAAATATGTGCTGTTTGGCCATCATTTCGCTTCCATTGCCGGCCTTGCGCCGATGCTGGGGCCTGCCATTGCAGTGATTTGGGGTTGGGTTCCTGCGCTATGCTGGGTTGTGTTTGGAACCCTTCTGGTTGGCGCCGTGCATGATTTTTCGGCGCTGGTGCTCTCGATTCGCCATAAAGGCCAAAGTGTCGGCACAATTGCCCGCGATGTTATCAGCCCGCGAACACGATTATTATTTCTGCTGGTAATTTTCTTCCTCGTTGCACTTGCCATGGGCGTATTCGTATTGGTGATTTCCGGACTGTTTGCCGCCCCTGATGCGGCCAATATTCCTGCTACGGCGCATCCGGAAGCGGTATTTCCGACCTATTCGCTGATGCTGATTGCCATGGTGATCGGATTTTTGGTTTATAAGAAGAACATGCCATTGTGGCCCATGATCGGCGTGGGGTTTGTGCTGATGCTGATTACCACCCGCATCGGTCTGGACATGCCGGTGACCGGATTTTCCGCCGGCGACTGGACATGGTCGCTGTTGATTTACGCCTTTATCGCCAGCGTGCTGCCTGTCTGGTTACTGCTACAACCGCGTGATTTTCTCAATTCGCTGTTATTGTATCTGGCTCTATTCTCCATGCTGGCCGGATTCTTCATCCTGTCCCCGGACTGGGTTGCGCCTGCCATTAACCCGAATCCGGTTGGCGCACCACCGATGATGCCCTTTCTGTTCATTGTCATCGCCTGCGGTGCGGTTTCCGGTTTCCACGGCTTAGTCGCATCGGGCACAACCTCGAAACAATTAAGTCGGGAAAGCGATGCACCATTTGTCGGTTATGTCGGCATGGTAGGCGAATCATTGCTGGCCTTATTGGCAGTGTTGGCCACCACTGCGGGAGCGTTTGCCACACGGGCCGATTGGGAAGCCTTCTACGGATCATGGGACAAAGCCGCCGGCCTGCATCAAAAACTCGGCGTATTTATTCAGGGCAATGCCAACTTCATTCATCAGCTCGGGATTCCGCTGGATTATGCTGCTGCATTTATTTCGGTGGTCGTGGTCGGTTTTGCCATGACCTCGGTGGATACCGGTGCGCGGTTGCTACGTTTTAATCTGGAAGAAATCGGCCAGACCCTTGGTGTTAAAATATTGGGCAATCGTTATGTAGCGACAGCTTTGGCGGTGGCTGCAATTGGATTCTTTGCCTTTTTCAAAATGGACGGCAAACCCGCCGGCTTATTTTTATGGACGTTATTCGGCACTACCAATCAGATTTTGGCCGGGCTGACCCTGCTCACTGTGACAATCTATCTGTATCGTAAAAAGAAACCGATTCTGTACACCTTGTTGCCTATGCTACTGGTGCTCGGTGCCACCATTTCCGGCATGGTCATGGGTATCGTCAAAGCCATCGGCAAGGATCAGTGGACGGTTGCAGCCGTTGGCGCAGTGATTTTCATATTGGCAGGATGGGTGTTGGTCGAAGCTCTGATTGTGGTCAAAAAAGTAAGAGCTGAAAGAGCAGGTACCAAGTAATACGGTGCCAACAGCGTATCCACATGATGTTTCCGGCGGGTGCAAAATAAATGCGCCAGCGGTATGCTCGCGGGATGCGTTTCGCTCCATTTGTTCATCTTCACAACCACTCGGATTTCTCCCTGCTAGGGGCAAGCACGTTAGTCGATAGCCTGCTCAAAAGGGCGGTCGAGCTTAAGCAGCCAGCGGTGGCACTAACTGATTATGGCAACCTGTTCGGAGCTATCGAGTTTTATAGCAAAGCCATGCGCATGGGTATCAAGCCGATTTTGGGCTGTGAAATCTATCTCTGCGATGACCACACCAAACGTGTGTCCGAAGGACCGAGAGGACCAAAATTTCAGCAGCTCGTGCTGCTGGCCCGCAATAATCACGGCTGGAAAAACCTGATAAAGCTGATTTCCATCTCTTATCTGGACGGTTTCTACTATAAACCGCGAGTTGGAAAACCATTGTTGGCCGAGCATAGCGATGGTTTGATTGCACTCTCATCCGGCTGGAATGGTGAAGTGGAGCAACTGCTGCAAAAAGGAGACAGACCAGGGGCCAGACAGGCAGCACTGGCTTACAAACAGATGTTTCACGACAACTGTTTCTTCCTTGAGTTGCAACGCCATGGTGCAGTCGGGCAGGAAGATATGAACAGGCAACTGATTGCGTTGGCGCATGAACTCGACATCCCGCTGGTAGCCAGTAACAACTCTCATTTTCTGTCTCGCGAAGATTTTCAGGCATTTGAGGCCATGATTGCCCTGCAACAAAACCGCAAATTGAACGATGAGGTGTCAGGTTTTTTTACACCGGAATATTATCTGAAATCGTATGAAGAAATGACCGAATTATTTGAAGATATCCCCGAAGCGCTGGAAAACAGCATGCATATCGCAAATCGCTGCAATGTGGATCTGCAATTCGGCCACTACCAGTTGCCGGATTTTCAGCCACCGGTGGATATGGAGTTGAGCGCTTATATGCGCCTGCAGTCCCGTGAAGGGCTGGATGCCCGTTGGCCTGCTATTGTTGCCGGCAGCCCCGATGCTGATCGACAGGTCTATGATGACCGTCTGGCCTTTGAGTTGGATATTATTGAAAAAATGAAGTTTCCCGGTTATTTCCTGATCGTCTCGGATTTCATTACATGGTCGAAAAATCAGGGCATTCCAGTCGGCCCTGGCCGTGGCTCCGGTGCCGGATCTCTGGTTGCTTACTGCCTGAAAATAACCGACCTTGACCCAATCAAGTATGGCCTGCTGTTTGAGCGCTTTCTCAATCCGGAACGCGTTTCCATGCCGGACTTTGATATCGATTTCTGCATGAGCCGCCGTGAAGAAGCAATTCGCTATGTCACCAACAAATACGGTGAGGATAAAGTATCCCAGATTATCACTTTCGGTTCGATGAAGGCCAAGGCGGTGATCCGCGATGTTGGCCGGGTACTGGACATGGAACTGGCCAAGGTCAATACCATTGCCAAGCTGGTTCCAAACAATCTGAACATGACGCTAGAAAAAGCACTGGTGGAAGAACCCAAACTGACCAAAATGATAGAACAGGATGATGAGGTTGCGCGTCTGTTTGATCTGGCCAGAAGGCTGGAAGGCTGCCACCGTAATGCCGGCAAACATGCTGCCGGCGTGATTATCAGCCGTGAACCGTTGACCGAAACAGCGCCGCTATTCAAGGTCGCCGGCGAAGAAGGAAAAGTGGTGCAGTGGGATATGGCCAATGTCGAAAAAGTTGGCCTGATAAAGTTCGACTTTCTGGGGCTGAAAACGCTCACTGTCATTGATATCGCCTGCAAGCTGCTCAAGCAGTACGACCCTCGCCCCGCAGCACAACATTTTGATATTACCACCATTCCAATGGACGATGCTGCCACCTTCAAACTGATGCAGCGTGGTCAAACCGGTGCTGTATTTCAGGTGGAATCCTCCGGTATGCGTGATCTGCTTACCCGTCTGCGCCCCGATTGTTTTGAGGATATTATTGCACTGGTGGCACTGTATCGACCCGGGCCTCTCGAGTCAGGCATGGTAGATACATATATCGAATGCAAACACGGTCGCCAGGAAATTGTGTATCCGCTGCCACAGCTGAAACCGATTCTGCAGGAAACCAATGGCGTGATTCTGTATCAGGAACAAGTGATGCAGATTGCCCAGGTACTTGCAGGTTTTACTCTCGGACAGGCTGATATGCTGCGCCGTGCCATGGGCAAGAAAAAACCGGAAGAGATGGCCATTCAACGTAAAATTTTCATGGCCGGTGCCGAACAACAGAAGATCAACCTCGACAAAGCCGAACAAATTTTCGATCTGATGGAGAAATTCGCCGGTTACGGTTTCAACAAATCCCATTCGGCTGCCTACGCGCTGATATCTTATCAAACCGCCTATCTCAAAGCCCATTTCCCGCATGCTTTCATGGCCGCCACGCTTTCCTGCGATATGGGTAATACCGACAAGATAGCCATTCTTGTAACAGACTGCCGTAATATGGGTATCGAGATTTTGCCGCCGCATATCAATGCATCGGACTGGGAATTCCGACCGGAAAATGATGCGATTCGTTATGGTTTGGGAGCCATCAAAGGCGTTGGAGAAGCGGCAGTTCGGGCTGTTGTTGCTGAACGCAAAAGCAACGGCACGTTTGCCAGCTTTGAAGATTTAATGATGCGCAGCCCCGCCCGCACACTCAATAAACGCATTATGGAAGCGCTGATCAAGTCAGGCGCATTGAATGAGCTTATTCCACACCAGCAGGCAGCCCTTGAAGGACTTTCCGATACCCTTGAACAACTAAATCGTACACGTAAGGAGTTTACTTCCAACCAGTCCGCCCTGTTTGAGCTGGCTGAACCCGAAAGTCATCAGAATTTTCCGCTGATCCAGGTGTGGAGTCCCGGAGAATGTTTGCAAGCCGAACGCGAAGTGCTGGGCTTCTATCTGACCGGACATCCGCTGGAAGCATATCTGAATTTATCCAGTGGACTGGGCAACTGCAATTTAAGTCAGCTGGCTAATCGCCAAGATGGCGATCAGGTTGTTATTCCAATCGGTATTTCCAGTATCCGCCAGTATCACGGCGGTCGCGGCACCATGGCGTTTATTCAACTGGAGGATTTGCACGGACAAGCGGAGATGGTCTGTTTTGCCAAACTATACAACGAGCACTCAGATTTGCTGGCGGCTGATCAACCACTGCTGGTGGCGGCCCGGGTGGATAAATCCAGAGGGGATGAACCGACACTGGTGGCCGAAGCGATTGCACCGCTTGACTCTATCCTGCCGGAGCTGGTGACCGAAATTCAAATTTCTGCCGCCAGCATTGCCTGGGATGAGGTGACCCTGGCACGTCTGAAAAGCACGGCCACGGGAGGTAAGGCACGGCTATCGTTCCATGTACGCCTGCCTGACGCTAGTCTTGCGATTCTGGCAACCGGCCCGTGTATCGAATGGTCTGATCATATCAAAGCGCAACTGGAAGCGCGTTTTGGAACAGAGGCGATACATATTCGCTGTAAATCGTGGCAACCACCCCGTAAACAACAGATTCGGCGGGGTAGTTGATGGCGGCAAGCCTTATTCACGATGAAGCGTGATTCCATTTATTGGGAGCACCAATTGCTTGATATGACAGAGGAGCCACTTGCAAAAGTCGTGAACGGCGATTTACTTCCCCACTCCGGCGCATTATCGAACTGGAATTTCAGAGAATGGAACCACCATGCTCCTCATTCCATTCCAAAAATGCACTCGACGTGGGATTGCAACTCATCCACTCAGACTTTTGCAAGTGGCTCAGAGGAGAGATAATAGTGGCATATAGTTACCTTGAATTTGAACGTCCAATTGCTGAACTGACATCAAAAATTGAAGATCTGTCAAGTATGGGATCCGGCTCCGGTGTCAATATTGCCGAGGAAGTCGAGCGTCTGAGTGCCAAGCGCGATAAACTGATCGAGCAGACTTACAGCAATGCAAGCCGAGCCCAGATTTGTCAGTTGTCGCGCCATCCGGATCGCCCCTATATTGTCGATTACATTCCGCAATTATTTGATGATTTTCAGGAACTGCACGGTGACCGCGCCTTTTTCGATGATGCTGCCATCGTCGGAGGCATTGCAAATTTTCGCGGCAAAAGCGCCGTTATTGTCGGCCATCAGAAAGGCCGGGATACCAAAGAAAAACTGAAACGTAATTTTGGCATGCCTCGACCCGAGGGTTACCGTAAGGCGTTGCGCCTGTTTAAGCTGGCTGAACGTTTTGAAATGCCTGTGCTGACATTTATCGATACAGCCGGTGCATGGCCCGGCATTGATGCTGAAGAACGGGGACAGAGTGAAGCGATTGCCCGTAACCTGCAGGAACTGGCTGCGTTGAAAGTACCTGTGATCTGCACCGTCATTGGCGAAGGTGGTTCCGGAGGCGCACTGGCTATTGGTGTCGGCGACCGCATGTTTATGCAGCAGTTTTCCACCTATTCGGTCATTTCCCCTGAAGGTTGCGCAGCAATTCTCTGGCGCGATCGGGCTTTTTCCGGCGATGCCGCAGAAGCCCTGAAACCCACAGCAACAGATTTGCAGGCGCATGGTCTGATCGACGGGATTATCCCCGAACCCAAAGAGGGAGCACATCGCAATATTGAAGCGGCGGCCGAACTCATTGCTGAAACACTGGAGAAGGCGCTAAATGAGCTTCTTGCCCAACCCTTGGACAAACTACTGGATCAACGCGCAAAACGTTTACGCAATATAGGGGCATTTAGCACCAAATAAGCAGCACCCAAAACCGGCATAGATTTTCACTATTACATGGAGAGGTACTCGAAGTGGTCATAACGGCACCGACTCGAAATCGGTTGGGGGCGAAAGTCCCGCGCGGGTTCGAATCCCGCCCTCTCCGCCATTCATCACAAAGGGCTACCCACGGGTAGCCCTTTGTGATGAATAGGCGGGATGGATGGTATGGCTTTTACCCCACAAAAAAACACCCCGTCTGAAAACAGACGGGGTGCGGATTAAGCCATGGTTGGTTTAAGCTTCTGTGACGTTGCGAGCCTGTGGGCCTTTCTGTCCGTCTTCGATTTCGAATTCCACTTTCTGACCTTCAGCCAGAGACTTGAAGCCTTCTGTCTGAATAGCTGAAAAGTGAACGAATACATCGTCACCACCATCGTCCTGAGCAATAAAGCCAAAGCCCTTGGTGTCGTTGAACCATTTAACTGTACCTGTTGCCATTTTTACATTCCTCGATTTATCTATTGGTATGCATGCATGTTTATTAAGATTGTTACTGGAAAAAAACGAGAAGAAACTTCCGAATCGGCCAAAAAACGCTTTCAACAACCATGTCGTGCTGGCCGCACTTTATGGCAGTGATTCACATAAATCCAGTAAAACAATCATGCACATGTTCAATGACGCCCTTCTTATGCCTTATCGGCCAGCCTTTTCTCAATATAATCAATGCGTATCAACGCTGGTGGATGGGAATCATGCCAGGCAGAGTATAGTGAATCCGGTGTGAGCGTGCTGGCATTATCTTCGTACATTTTAACCAGCGCAGAGGCCAGGGCTTCACCATCGCTATGATTTACAGCATATGCATCTGCTTCAAATTCATTCTTACGCGAGAAATAGCTCATAACCGGATCCATCACAAACGTGAATACAGGTAATACCAGCATGAATAGCGCCAGCGCGGCATGATTTGACGGGTGTGTCACGCCCAGCCCGGTATAAAACCAGGCTTGTTGCGTCAGCCAACCAAGCAGCCCGAAACCAGCCAACGAAACCATAATCATCACAATCAATCTCTTTTTTACATGTCCATGATGGAAATGACCCAGCTCATGAGCCAGTACTGCCTCGGTTTCCACAGGCTCAAGTTGTTCCAACAATGTATCAAAAAATACAATACGCTTGGCATTTCCAAGCCCGGTGAAATAGGCATTGCCATGGCTGGAACGGCGTGATCCATCCATGACAAACAGGCCGTTACTTTCGAAACCGCAACGCGTGAGCAACGCTTCAATACGCGATTTCATTTCACCCTCCTGCAATGGGTGAAATTTGTTAAACAGCGGTGCAATGAAGGCAGGGTAAGCCCATATCATCAACAGCATAAAGGCTGTCCACACAACCCATGCATACAACCACCACCAGGTTCCGGCTCCGCCCATCAGGCTGAGAATTACCCATCCAAGAGGTGCGCCAATAGCCATCATCAACACAAGTTGTTTGAACATATCGCTGATATACAAGCCGAGCGTCATTTTGTTAAAGCCGAATTTTGCTTCAACATTGAAGGTCGTATATATATCCAGAGGCAATTCCAGCATGTGTCCGATCAGAAAAAACATCATCAGAAAGACAACACCCGTCCATACCCCGGAAAGGCCGAATGTGGCAGTTACGATGTCCAGAGATGCAAAACCTCCGCCGACAGTCCAGACAAGCAGTAGTAATACCGCATAAATTTGCCCGAAGTTTCCCGGAGCGAGCTTGGCAACTGTATAGTCTGCAGCTTTTTGATGTGCAGAAAGGGCTATCTTATCACTAAACCGAGAAGGAACATGATCCCGATGCGCCAGCACATAAATTTTTTGCCGCTCAGACAAATATAGCCCGATTGCTGTAGCCAAAGATGCAAAAACCAAGACTGTCCATGTCCATGATGTCATGGCAAATGCTGTTGTCATATAATGCCTTCCTGATAGTACAGAATAATACGTTGAAAAATATGGTTATAGCCTGAAAAACTCTATGTTTGTGCCTCAATACTGGCCAGTCCGCGCTGCAAGCTAATGGCTGATTGCAATACCGGCACCATTAAAGTTGCGACCTTACCTTCGCCGATACTGTGCTTGAGTTCTATCAGTGGATCCAGCCCCATTTCCTCCAGAACTTCCTGGTGCCCGGTATCACTACTCACATGACTGGCCAACATCCAGCCTGCAATACGCACATCCCATGCAATGGCCGCCAGCGCGGCCGTCGCGGAAGCGAGGCCATCGATCAAAACCGGAACACCCTTTAATGCTGCACCACGATAAAACCCGGCCATGGCAGCCATTTCCAGACCGCCCAATTCCCGGAGCACATCATGGGACGGTGTACCTGCGGCACGGGCTCTGGCTTTTTCTACCGCCATTAGCTCGCGAGCATAGATTTCGGGATTTGTATCAGGGTTCAATGTCAACGTCTGCTCCGAAGGCAAACCAACAAGCTCGGAAATGATTGCTGCAATGGAAATTCGGTTTCCTGCCGCAATGGAACCGGCAATGAGCAAATTGGCTCCTGCCGCAACAGTACGATTAGCCATTTCTTCACCGATACCGACGATTTCCCAATATTCAGCCTGATTCATGGCTGATTCGACTGTGATGTCGGCGGTGCCGGTGGAGCGAACTTTGGCATGTTCTACTGCATCGATATCCGCAAGGCTTTCGTTCACCCCAACATCGACAATATGTAAATTACTGCCTGACTGTCTACATAATTCAGCGATGACAGCATCACTTGCCGAGGCATTGCGAATCCGATCAGCGGTTGATGCAATCGCGGGATATTCAATGCTGTTGGCTACACAGTGATCTGCAGCGAATAAAACTGTTGCGGCGTGAATAGAATCAGGGACTTCCTTATTTTGGCGCTTGGAAAACCACAATGCCAGATTTTCCATTTTGCTCACACAACTGGAAGGCTGTAACAGGATACTGTGGCGATCCTGCTCAGGATGTATGGAAGGGATTCCCATGATTAATGTCCTCCTGCATGGAGATGTTCAACTCTCAGACAGGTATCAGTATAGACCATTTTTCTCCAGCTCGCATGATTCATAAATCATAGGCTATGCGGGTTTAGCCATATGAATGGATTAATTGTCTGATGGCTGCAGGATCAACATTTTCGGCTACGAAGGCATTACCAATATCGTGCAATAAAATATAACGAATACGGTCGCCTATGTTTTTTTTGTCATGCCCCATTGCATCCAGCCAGACATCAGCACTGAATGCCGGGATAACTATCGGTAATCCGGTCTGTTGATAACAGTTGCGAATCTGCTCTTCAATGCCACGACTGGCATATCCCAATTGCTCAGATAAACGTGCTGCCATCAAAGTGCCCATGGCAACGGCTTCGCCATGCAGAAAGGTGGTATAATGTGTCATCGATTCAATGGCATGGCCAAATGTGTGCCCCAAATTCAGCAATGCACGCATACCCTGCTCAGTCTCATCAGCCATCACAACTTCAGCCTTATGACGGCAACAGGTGTGAATCATGGTTGAAAGCGAACCGGCATCCAAATCCTGTATGCTTTGAATATACTGTTGCATCCAGTCAAAAAAAGCGGCATCCCTGATCAAGCCGTATTTGATTGCCTCGCCCAGACCCGCCCTGATTTCACGAATATCCAGCGTTGTTAATACAAGCGGATCAATCCATACAAGCCGGGGCTGATAAAAAGCCCCGATCATATTTTTTCCGTCTGGATGATTAATCGCTGTTTTGCCGCCAACACTGGAATCGACCTGTGCCAGCACCGTGGTTGGCACCTGAATAAACGGGATTCCCCGCCGATAGCAAGCGGCGGCGAAACCGGCCATATCGCCCACCACACCTCCGCCAAGTGCAATCACCGGCTCATGTCGTGAGAGTCTGGCATGCATCAGGGCATCCATGATCCGGCTGAAGCTGTCCATTGTTTTGAATTGCTCGCCATCGGCAAGAATGCATTCGGAAACCTGCCAGCCACGCTGCTCCAGCGAATTGCGCAGCTGTTCCATATATAATGGTGCGATCGTCACGTTGCTGATAATCATGCAACGGGCAGGCGCATCAAATAACGTAACCATTGCATCACCCAATCGATCCAGACATCCCGGTTCAATATGGATATCGTACGATCGGGAACCCAGATCGACCCGGTAACCCTGTGTGTTAGCAATCATTTTTGGCATGTGCCGACTCTGACATTTTCTCACTATGCAGAGAAGCCGGAAAATCCTTCTTTTAACTGAGCTAATGAATTCAGGACGGAATGAATTTAAGCGCCACACCGTTATTGCACCAGCGCTGGCCGGTCGGTTCAGGGCCATCATTAAAGACATGGCCCTGATGGCCTCCACAGCGGGCGCAGTGGTATTCGGTGCGCGGCAGAATCATCATAAAGTCCCGTTTGGTTTCAGTATGCCCGTCAATCGGCGCATAAAAGCTGGGCCAGCCGGTGCCGCTGTCAAATTTTCTATCCGATTCAAACAGAGGCAAATCGCAACCGGCACACACATAGCTTCCCTGGCCATACTCTTTGTTCAATACACTGCTGAATGGCCTC
>JAUZQI010000175.1 GCA_030951095.1 Mariprofundus sp.
GCATTTCCGGAAAAGTGGCTGAAGAAGCGTTGGAAGCTGCCGGCATCACCACCAATAAAAATACCATCCCGTTTGATCCTTAATCGCCGTTTGTGACCTCCGGCATTCGTATCGGCGCATCGGTGATTACCGCGCGCGGCATGAAAGAAGCCGAAGCGCAGTTGATTGGCGAGTTGATTCTACAGGTATTGAAAGCACCGGAAGATGAGGGGATTCATCAGACTGTGGCGGAAGAAGTGCGTAAACTGACTGGTCGTTTTCCGATCTATGAGAATTAGGCGCAGTTTCGACGCTGATTCAGGATTCTGAATGTATTGCCCGTTTTGCGCCAACGATGATACGCGCGTGGTGGATTCACGCGTGGTGGAAGAGGGCTCGGCTGTGCGCCGCAGACGTGAATGCGAAGCCTGCGGCAAACGTTTTTCGACCTATGAACGGGCAGAACTGCGCTTGCCACTGGTGATTAAAAAAGATGGAACGCGCCAGTCTTTTGATCTGGAAAAGATTCGTTCCGGAATGCAAAAAGCCCTTGAAAAACGGCCAGTTTCAGTTGAACAGTTAGAACATGGCATGAATGCCGTAATTCGTGCCGTGCAGGAAAGTGGCAAGTCGGAAATTGCAGTTGGCGCTCTGGGCGAATTTGTTATGGAGCAATTGCGCGAACTTGATGGCGTGGCCTATGTGCGTTTCGCCTCGGTGTATCGCGAATTCAAGGATGTGGACGAATTTTTGACTGCGGTGAAAACCGCAGTAGGAAAATAGGGAGTAAGTATGGCGATCAACATAGCAGTTTTGCCGGGTGATGGCATTGGGCCGGAAATTGTTGCTGAGGCAGTGAAAGTTCTGGAGGTGCTGAATCGCTCGTTCGGACTGAATGCGTCCTGGCAAGAGGGCACGATTGGCGGCATTGGCTATGATGTTGATGGCGACCCGTATTCCGAGGCCACCCGCAAGTTGGCGCATGCGTCCGGTGCAGTGCTGTTGGGCGCGGTCGGCGGCCCCAAGTGGGAAGCACTGGATAAACCGATGCGACCGGAAGCCGGGCTGCTGGGCATTCGCGCTGATCTCGGCCTGTTTGCCAATTATCGCCCCACCAAAGTGCATTCGCAGTTGCTTGATGCTTCCACACTGAAGCCGGAAGTAATAGATGGCGTCGATATTCTGGTGGTGCGTGAGCTGGTGTCCGGTATTTATTTCGGACATCCGCGCGGCATCGAAACCGTGGATGGCGAGCGTCGTGGATTCAATACCATGGCCTAGACCGAGAGCGAAGTGCGGCGTATCGGGCGCACGGCTTTTGAGGCGGCGCGTTTGCGTTCAGGCCGGGTGTGCAGCGTTGAAAAAGCCAATGTGTTGGATGTATCCGAATTGTGGCGCAGCGTGATCATCGAACTGCATGCTTCGGAATATCCCGATATTGAGCTCTCTCACATGTATGTCGATAACGCGGCCATGCAATTGATTCGCAATCCGCGCCAGTTCGATGTGATTGTCACCGGCAATTTGTTCGGCGATATTTTATCCGATGAAGCATCCATGTTGACCGGTTCGATTGGCATGCTGCCATCGGCATCCATCGGTGAAAAATTCGCCATGTATGAGCCGATTCACGGCTCCGCACCGGATATCGCCGGGCAGAACAAAGCTAATCCATTGGCCACGATTCTGTCGGTGGCCATGATGCTGCGTTTCTCGCTGGATCGCGCGGATCTGGCCGATAAAGTCGAGCAGGCGGTTGACAATACGCTGGATGCCGGCGTGCGCACTGTGGATCTGGCCTTTGGCGGCGCAGCATCGGTTTCCTGTTCAGCCATGGGCGATGCCGTGTGTGCGGCGCTGGAGGAACTGGCCTGATGAGCGAGCGTTTTATTGAACAAAAAGACGGGTATAATGTCGCTGTCGTCGGCGCGACCGGTGCCGTCGGCGCTACTATGCTTGAAATTCTGGCCGAGCGTGATTTCCCCATTGCCGAGCTGACCCCTGTGGCATCCAGTCGCAGCGCCGGTTCAGCCATCACATTCAAGGGCAAGGAATATATCGTACAGGATTTGGCAACATTCGATCCGAGCGGTGTCGATATTGCACTGTTTTCTGCCGGTGGCAGCACCTCAAAAGAACATGCGCCGCGTTTTGCCGCAGCAGGCTGTTATGTAGTGGATAATTCCAGCGCCTGGCGTATGGATGAAGAGATCGCGCTGGTGGTGCCGGAAGTGAATCCCGAAGCCTTGGAAATGGCGCGCGACAATAAAATAATTGCCAATCCGAACTGCTCGACGATTCAAATGGTCGTGGCTTTAAACCCCTTGCACGATGCTGTGCCGATTGAGCGTGTGGTGGTTTCCACCTATCAGGCCGTGAGCGGGGCAGGCGGCAAAGCCATGGAAGAATTGGCCAAACAGACAGGGCAGTTGCTGAATGCCCAAAGCGTCGATGTGAATGTCTTTCCGGCTCGCATTGCGTTTAACGTGATTCCGCATATCGATGTGTTTATGGACGACGGGTACACCAAAGAAGAACGCAAGATGATGGATGAAACCTGCAAGATTATGGGCGCAGATATCGCTGTCACGGCAACGACGGCACGCGTACCGGTGTTTTATGGCCATTCAGAGTCTGTCAATATTACCTTCGGCGGGCCGATGAATGCAGAAACGGCACGCTCTGTGCTTGCAGATGCTGATGGCGTTTGCGTGGTGGACGACCCATCGGGTGAAGATTATCCAATGCCGAGCGAAGCCGCCGGCACTGATCCGGTATGGGTCGGGCGTATTCGTGATGATGGCTCATACCCGAATTCTTTGCATTTGTGGATTGTTGCCGATAATGTACGTAAAGGTGCGGCGCTAAATGCTGTACAAATAGCGGAAATTTTGATTCGATAGAAGTCAAATGGAGGGTGTATTGAGGGGCAGGTTGAGGGTCGGATTGAGGAGGCGCTGTTGGCATAAAGCTGTTATCGCTTTGTTTGCTCCGGCACTGTTTCTGTTTGGCGGAAATGTATCAGCAGCCTCCCTGACAAAGATAGAAGTTGCCAGTCATCTTGGGGAACCATTTTATGCCGAGGTGCCTGTCAGACTTGAATCAGGTGAACAGATCTCCAAAGTACTTGTTGAAATTGCATCATCTGCCGATTATAAAATTTTCGAGGTGTATCGAGATCCGGTGTTAAAAAACATTCGCGCCGATATTGCAAGTGACGAGCGTGGTGTGCGTGTTGAGCTTTCTTCCAGCAGCAGAATCAAAGCCCCGTTTTTTAATCTGATTTTAAAAATTCATAGTGGGCGTGTATCCCGTTTCAAAAAAATTCCTGTTTTTCTCGATGTTGAAACATCCGTTCTACAAGCAGCCAAACAACATCCACAGCCAAGTGTTCAGGCGGTTCAAGCAGATGATGCCGATGCATCCCCCCGGATGGCGCTGACCGAATCAGCTGGTCAAATTATTTCCTCAGGCGCTATTTCATCCGGGACAGCAAAGCTGTCTCCCGGTACAACCAAAGTCGGAGATTCACATGATAAGGGCTGGGCCAGAACCGGTCGTTATGGCCCTATCGTCAGGGGAGACAGTCTTTCCATTGTAGCCAAACGTTTGATGATTGATGACCGTTACTCCCTGAGCCAGATCAGTCTGGCGCTGTTTGAAAAAAACAGGTCCAGTTTTGCTCGGGATAATATGAACCTGTTGAAGAAGAACAGTTTTCTGGATGTTCCTACAGCGGATGAAGTCGAGCAACATAGTCTGGCAGAAGCATCACTTGTTTTTCTTGAGCATGAAAACAAATGGCATAAATTGATTCAACAGCCACGTTATGCGGCTGAAGCAGAAGCACAGCGCACGCGCTATACAAGACATATCAGTGTTGGCGAACATGCTGATGGTGTTGCTGCCGCTCCGGTCGTTGTCAGTGAAACAGTTGCAGCCGATAGGAGTAAATCTTCGGTTCAGCAGGCGGCTGTTTCGACGCATTCAGATTCAGCCAGCAAGGCTGTCGACCCCGTTGTTGCCGAGCAGCAAACGAAGATACCTCAGTCCCAGAATGAAAGTAGCCAGGTAGTGGAACAGTTGCAGGGAGAAAACCGATTGCTGAGACAGCAACTTGTCGCCAATCAGGAAAATATTGAGCTGCTGACGAATAAAATCGATGATATTGCGGTGGCAACGACAAATGCGCGCATTGATAAGCTGGAAGTCCTGATTACCCGATTGCAGGCAGAACTGGGGAAGGCCCATGCTCAGCGCCCCGTCTCTTTACTTGTCGGGATGGACTGGGTTATCTGGGTACTGGTTGGTTTGCTGGTTATATTACTCGGAACAGTTGCTGTACTGCTGCGGCGTGAGCCTGTTCATCCTGCAGCTTCTTCGGCGCGTGAATCTAGTGAGACTACGCCTGTGGTGGATGACGGGGAAAGCAAAGAGGTGACGAAGGCAGTTGCCGGAAGTGAACGTGTTGAAAAAGCTGCTGTCACTGATCCATTATCTGCGTCTGGCGGTGAGTTTGGCAATGCGGAAGTAACCGAGTCAGTATCTGTAGAGGAAAATTCAGGCAATCTGCCAATGCAGGATTTTGATGAACCCGATATGGAGGACATCGATTTTGGCGATGCTAACCTCGATGTGTCTAACGTCAGGGCTGGTCAGGAAAATAACGATCAGAGCCCGTTTGATATTCAGGGTTTCAATGAGCCTGAAGCAACTGATTCGCGGCATAATGCTTTGTTCGATGATGAGGGTATCGATTCATCGGCAGTCGAGCCGGATGGGGGTGCTGCTGCCAGTGCTGAGAATGAATCAAATAAAATGGCGGGATTCGCTACTGGCGCTGCACAGGAATCGGATCATCTGGTGACTGAATTTATGGGTCAGGGCGATGAAAAAACTGCAATAGCAGATGACGAAGAGCCAATTCGACACCTTGATAGTTTGTTGAGTAAATTTGAAGATGATAGCGATCTGGTGATCTTGGACGATGAAGGCGGCGAGCTGGAAAAATCATTTTTTGAACCTTCGGATGTTGGAGACGTCACGAAACACCGGAGCGAGCTTGTTATAGATGATGACCTCGAGCAAGTCGAAACCCGGGAGTCATCTCATCAGCCTGATGAATTGAACGATGATGAGGATAACGAAAAGGGCTGAGTGATGTTGCCGCCAGCTGTGATCCTGATGATGGAAGTAGCCGGTACCATCATGCTATGACGACTTCCGAGAAGCTTTTTTGCAGTTATCCTGGTTCCCGGTTTTTGCTTGGTTTCGCGCTACTGTTTCTTTCTCTTACAACGACATCGTCATGGTTATGTCTTTTTTTGGCAGTGATCGCAGCCGTCATGATTCGATTGCTGGATGGAAACTGGGCTACGAGTTTGCGTGTATTGGGATTGCTCCGCTGGTTTGTGATACCCATCCTGTTGCTGCATACGTTGCTTACCCCCGGGCAATTGTTGCTGCCGGGGTTCCCGGTTGCAGTGAGCAGGGAAGGTTTGACCCAGGGTATATGGCTGAGCATTCATCTAATTAGTATCTATGCTCTGGCTATACTGATGTTTCGCCTGTTGCGTCGCGAGGAGTGGTTACGGTTCATTCTACTGTTGCCGGGAATCGGGGGTCGGGTGATGGTTCAGGTATTGATGATGATGTCGATGAAAAAGCATATGGCTGAATTACTATCTTGTTTACGCCAACAGTATCGTTTGCGTCATGACTGGAAAAAAACACCACTGTTGCTGATGTCAGCATTCAAACATACCTTGCTGGGCGCTTCAGCCTATGCACAGATGCTCTGGTTACGGTGGCC
Organism: Mariprofundus sp.; assembly: GCA_030951095.1. GTDB lineage: Bacteria > Pseudomonadota > Zetaproteobacteria > Mariprofundales > Mariprofundaceae > Mariprofundus. The sequence continues at coordinate 5,792 of JAUZQI010000175.1, forward strand.
GCAGCAACTACCCATGCTGGTATCGGTGGCCGGCCAAAGCACCAGTTACAATTCTGTGCACAGATATTTTTTTTCCGCTTTATGGGTAAGTTGCGCTTGTATGATATTTTTGTTGTTATGGCTATTATGAAACAGCAAGAGCAGCGCATTGCCATGGTGTTGGAATTTGATGGTCGTCCATTTCATGGCTGGCAACAGCAGGACAATGCTTCATCGGTTCAGGCATGTTTGCAGGCTGCGTTGGTGCGTATTGAAGGCGGGCCTGTTTCTGCAACGGCTGCAGGTCGTACGGATGCAGGTGTGCATGCCGAAGCATTGCTGGCGCATGCAGATGTGAGTGCTGAGCGCTGGACACGTTCTCATAAAGCTTATCTCCCCGGCTGCAATAGTCTGTTGCCGGATGAGATTCGCGTTATTGGCGTACGGGCGGTCGAAGAAAATTTTCATGCCCGATTTGATTGCCGGGAACGAGTGTACCGGTATCAGATATGGAATCGGAACACGGCATCAAGTCTACACAGATGGCGGCACTGGTGGATGCCCAGAGCACTGAATCTGGATGCAATGCGGGAAGCAGCATGCCACTGTGTGGGCCGGCGTGATTTCAGTGCTCTCAGGGCTGCAGGTTGCCAGGCTTCCGATGCAGTAAGAACAATCAGAACATTGTCTGTCGAGCAGCAGGGGTACTGTATCAATATTTCAGTTTCAGCTGATGCATTTTTGTACCATATGGTTCGAAATCTGGTAGGGAATCTGGTTGAGGTTGGTGCGGGGAAGCGTAGCCCTGAAGCCTTTTTGGATTTGCTATCCAGCGGCAATAGAAGCCTTGGTGCCGCTACAGCGCCGGCGCATGGGCTGTATTTTACGGATGCAGTCTATGACACGTTTTCCAGTCGTGGGTTAATCGCCGCTTTTTAAGGAACCACTGATTCATTCAGTGGTTCCGTGCAACCCATGGATGGGCTGCCACAATCCGACAGGATAGTCGGATTGGACGACTGTACCGCCGGGAGATGAGCGGCAGGAGCCGCGAATCAAATCAGCTTATCCTTAAAAATCAGTGTGAACAGGTGCTGAAATTTTTCAGGCTGCAGTCATGGCTTTAGCCATAGCTTGCTGGAATTTTTCCATGCTGACAGGCTTGTTTATTATTGTGGCGTTATAGTGGTCTGCTCGCTGAAGTTGGTTGTCTTCGGCATAAGCTGTAATCATAATGATAGGAATATTGGTTCCCAGCTGTCTTATGTGTTCAATCAGTTCCAGACCATCCATTTTTGGCATGCAGAAATCAGTGATCACCATGTCAAAATGATTGTTTTCCTGAAGAAAGGCCTTCAGGGCTTCTTTACCATTTTCAGCCAGGACCGATGTGTGCTCTAAACGTGCCAGCATAGACTGGTGAATTTTGAGAATATCAGGAACATCATCGACCAGCAGAACATGGCAGTTTGATGGGCATCAGGTTGGTGGTTCCTGTTCATTCAGGCTGGTGGCACGCTTATTTTCCTTCACCGTGGTGGTGTTGCTCTCCGGGATATAAGGGGGCAGGTGAATGATAAATCGGGTTTTTTGATTGGGAATGGATTCGACTTCAATGCTACCATGATTTCGTTTGATAATCTGTTGCACTGTTGTCAGCCCCAGGCCTGTCCCCCCCTGGCTGCTTTTGGACGTCCAAAATGCCTCGAAAACATTATCCATATCCTCGTCTAATATGCCGGAACCGTTGTCTGTAACATGGATGCGCATACAGGGATGGCCGGGTCTGGATAAACGATGCTCGGGATAACTGCAGATATGAACATGGATTTGGCCGCTTTTGTCTATCGCCTGTGCGGCATTATTTATCAGGTTAATAAGAATTTGTTCGATTTCAATCATGCTGATAGCAACATCATGCAGTGGCGTATCAACTTGGCCGTTAAGCTGGATATAGGGCGGCATTTGCAAGCGAGCGAGGCTTATAATGTTTTCCAGCCGTTTCACGACCAGTGGCCCTTCAGTGCAGCCGGAAATACTGTTTTTTTTATGGCTTTTGCTCAGCTCCAGCAGATGTGTGATAAGTTCCGAACCCCGCTCGCCGGCGGCAATGATGGCATTCAGTTGTAGTATGGATGATTTGTCCTGAGTACTCATTTGTAATACTTCGGCGTTACCGATCATGTTGGTCAGCACATTACGGAAGTCATGCACAATACCTGCAACTAGAGTCGACATGTACCCCTCTCTATGCACAGACTCCAGTTCCTTCTGCATGGCTTCGCGCTCTGAAATATCAAGCACAAAACAGACGCCAATCCAGCGGTTATGCCAGCGCATGCAGATGGCTGTACATAGCAGTTTGAGAATGTTGCCGGATCTATCCTTGCTTCTGATA
>JAUZQI010000176.1 GCA_030951095.1 Mariprofundus sp.
GAATCAACAGCAGGTGTGGTGACACACTATCGCGGTCTCACGGTCACAGAAATGGGTGAACTGCGCCGCAGTCTGCATGAAGCAGATGTGTCTCTACAGGTGGTCAAGAATACCTTGGCTCGCCGCGCTGCTGAAGGTACGGATTTCAAAGCAGCAACAGAGTTGTTCACCGGCCCGGTCGCGATTGCATATGGTAAAGATCCGGTAGGTATGGCGAAAGCCATCTCCGATTTTGCCAAAACGCATGACGCGCTCGACGTCAAAGGTGGTGTTCTCGATGGTAAGGCAGTGGATGTGTCCGGTATTAAAGCTCTGGCCAGTCTGCCGTCACGCGAAGTTTTGCTCGCCAAAATGCTGGGAAGCATGCAGTCGCCGATTTCCGGATTCGTCCGTACATTGGCAGAAGTACCTGCATCCTTCGTTCGCACACTGGCAGCCATTCGCGACCAGAAAGAAACCGCATAAACGAAGCTGCGTAACGCAAGCCAAGATCATTTATCACTATACTTTTTAAACTATAGCAAGAGGAGCTAAACAAAATGGCAATCACAAAAGAAGAATTAATCGAAGCAATCGAAACCATGACCGTACTGGAACTCTCAGAGCTGGTAACAGCACTGGAAGACAAGTTCGGCGTATCTGCAGCTGCATCTGTAGCTGTGGCTGCTGGCCCTGCGGCGGCTGGCGGCGAAGCTGCTGCTGAAGAGCAGACTGAATTCAATGTTGTTCTGACAAGCACAGGCGACAAGAAGATTCAGGTCATCAAGGCAGTGCGTGAAATCACCGGTCTGGGTCTGAAAGAAGCCAAGGCAGTGGTTGATTGCGCACCTGGCAACGTCAAAGAAGGCGTTTCCAAGGATGAAGCTGAAGATATCAAGGGCAAGCTGGAAGCAGCAGGCGCATCTGTAGAGCTGAAGTAAGCTTTACTCATTGTTCCGCTTTCACACCTGAGTGAAGCAGGCTGATCCCCGGTGGCGCAAGCTGCCGGGGCTTGGCCTTTTTCGCGTTGAATTAGTTAGCAAAAAATCAGTTTATCGTTCGAGGTTAACATGGCCAAGCAAGCATCATTGAAACGTATCCGCAAGAATTTCGGCACCATTAAGTCTCCGATCAGCATGCCCAATATGCTGTCGTTGCAGACTGAATCCTACCACGAGTTTGTGGGTTACGGTGAGGCGGTTAATGAATCACGCCTGGCAACCGTGTTCCAGTCAGTTTTCCCGGTACGTGATTATGCCGGTAATGCAGAACTCGCATTTGAAGGGCTGGAATATAGCCCTCCACGTTATGATCTGGATGAATGTCGTCGCCGCGATATGACTTATGCCTTGCCTGTAAAAGTTAAACTGCGGCTGAAAATTTTTGAGTCTGATGGTCATTCGCGGAAGAACCGCAAAGTGCGCGAGGTGCGCGATCAATCAGTATATATGGGTGAAATTCCTAATATGACCGAGTTCGGTTCGTTCATTATTAATGGCACTGAGCGCGCGATTGTATCCCAAATGCACCGTTCTCCGGGTGTGTTCTTTGATCATGATAAAGGCAAAACCCATGCTTCCGGAAAATTTCTATTTAAGGCGCGTGTGATTCCTTATCGCGGGTCATGGCTGGATTTCGAATTTGACGCCAAGGATCATGTCAATTTCCGTATTGACTTGCGTCGCAAGATGCCATGCGGGATTTTGTTGAAGGCCCTGGGTCTTTCCACGCAGGATATTCTGGAGCGTTTTTATCAGCGCCGTACCTATCGTTTTTTCAAGAAGGGAATCCAGATCAAGTTTGAACCAGAAAAATTTGTTGGCACGCGAGCGGTTACGACAATCAAAATTGGTAACAAAAATATCGTTGCCGAAGGAAAAAAATTCACCAAACTGGCTATTAAGCGTTTAACAGAAGCCGATGTGAAATGGATTGATGTTCCTGTTGAAACGGTCATTGGCGAAGTGTCGGCCGAACCTGTCCTGCTTGATGGAGGCGAAATTCTGATCGACCACAATCAGGAACTGACTGAAGAGTCTATTTCTGCCTTGCAGGGAATCGGGGTCAAGCAATTTGATTGCTTGTTGATTGACGCATCGGTGCGAGGCCCTTGGCTGGCAGATACTTTGCGTCTGGATATGGTACAGTCACGCGAAGAAGCGCGTGTAGAAATTTATCGCATGATGCGTCCTGGCGAACCGCCAACAGTGGAAACCGCCCGAGCGCTGTTTGAATCTCTGTTTTATGATAAATCACGTTATGATCTGTCACGTGTTGGTCGCATGAAGCTAAACAGTCGCCTGGAGATCAGCGATGACGATGTGCCGCTGGATCAGGGCACGCTGCGCGTGGAAGACATTTTGATGACACTGGATACCTTGTTGTCTCTGCGTGATGGTATCGGAGAAGTGGATGATATCGACCACCTGGGCAATCGTCGCCTGCGTTCCGTGGGCGAGTTGCTGGAAAATCAGATCCGTGTGGGCTTGGTTCGCATGGAACGTGCCATCCGTGAGCGTTTGAGTTCCGGTGATCTGACTGAAATGATGCCATCGGATGTCGTGAATGCAAAACCGTTGATTGCATCGGTGAAAGAGTTTTTTGGTTCATCACAACTGTCCCAGTTTATGGATCAGACCAATCCGCTTTCTGAAGTGACGCATAAGCGTCGTCTTTCCGCTTTAGGCCCCGGTGGTTTGTCTCGTGAGCGTGCCGGCTTTGAAGTGCGAGACGTGCATCCGACCCATTATGGCCGCCTGTGCCCGATTGAAACACCGGAAGGGCCGAATATTGGTCTGATTAACTCGCTGGCAACTTATGCCAAGGTGAATGATTTTGGCTTTATTGAAACGCCATACCGCAAGGTTGAGGATGGAAAAGCAACCGATGAAGTGGAATATCTATCAGCGATTGATGAAGGCATTCCTGTCATTGCACAGGCCAATGCTGTTGTCGATGGCAATGGGTTGTTTGTCGCTGATCTGGTGCAGTGCCGTCAGGGTGGTGAGTTTATTATGGCAACGCCCGCCGAGATCAATTATATGGATGTGTCGCCGACGCAGGTGATATCTGTCGGTGCCGGATTGATTCCATTCCTCGAGCATGACGATGCCAACCGCGCACTGATGGGCGCAAACATGCAGCGTCAGGCCGTACCATTACTGCGTTCCGAAAAGCCATTGGTGGGAACCGGCATGGAAGCTCCTCTGGCACGTGACTCGGGTGTATCTCAGGTTGCCCGTCGTGGTGGTATGATCGAACGTGTGGATGGCGGACGCATTGTTGTTCGAGCCAATGATGATGAGCAGGTTGAAGGCGAGCCGGGCGTGGATATCTATCGTCTGTTCAAGTATCGCCGCTCCAACCAGAATACCTGTTTCAACCAACGGCCACTGGTGAAAATGGGCGAGGAAGTGGCCAAGGGCGATATTATTGCTGATGGTCCTTCCACGGACTTGGGTGAGTTGGCATTGGGTCGTAATGCGCTGGTCGCACTGATGCCATGGCGTGGTTATAACTTTGAGGATGCAATTGTAATTTCCGAGAAGCTGGTTAAGGACGATGTTTATACTTCTATCCATATCGAGGAATTCGAGGCAGTTGCTCGCGACACCAAACTGGGTGAGGAAGAAATTACCCGTGATATTCCGAATGTAGGCGAAGATGCGCTGCGTCATCTGGACGATTGTGGTGTTGCCTATATCGGTGCTGAAGTGAAGCAGGGTGATATTCTGGTTGGCAAGATTACCCCTAAGGGTGAAACCCAGCTTTCTCCGGAAGAAAAATTATTACGTGCGATTTTTGGTGAGAAGGCATCGGATGTGCGTGACACTTCCATGCGTGTCAAACCGGGTGAAGAGGGCGTCGTGGTTGATGTACAGGTCTTTACCCGCCGTGGTGATGAGAAGGATGATCGCGCCAAGGCGATTGAAGAAATGTCAATCGAACAGCTCTATAGTGATAAGGAAGATGAGCGCCGTATCTTGGAAACCAATGCAGCCAGCCGTTTGCATGCATTGCTTGTAGGTCGGCCTGCAGGCCAGTTCAAGGGACTGAAGAAGGGTGAAACCATCAAGGCTGAGCACATTGAAGCACTGAGCCTGCGCGATCTGGCCAGTGTTTCAGTAGACGATGATGCAATCAATGAGCGTCTGGCAGAAATTCATGAGTCCATGGATCGGGAACGAGGTAAGCTGGAATCCCGCTTTGAAGAAAAAGTAGCCAAGGTGCGCGAAGGCTCTGAGTTGAAGCCGGGTGTTATCAAAGTGGTCAAGGTGTTTGTCGCGGTGAAGCGCAAGCTGCAGCCGGGCGACAAGATGGCTGGTCGTCATGGAAACAAGGGCGTGATTTCAATTATCGTGCCGGAAGAGGATATGCCATTTACTGAAGATGGTACGCCGGTAGACATTTGTTTGAATCCACTGGGTGTGCCATCACGTATGAATATTGGGCAAATCTTTGAAATCCATATGGGCTGGGCAGCCAGTGCGTTGGGCAAGAAGATTGATGCCATGTTGCAGCGTCATGCAACCTCCAATGAGGTTAAGGCATTCCTGCTGGATGCATACGATGAAGATAAATCGGCATGTCGTGATATCAAAGGCATGGATGATGAGGCTCTGTTTGAGTTAGCTACCAACCTCAAGGGCGGAGTTCCTATTGCCACCCCGGCATTCGATGGTGCCAAAGAAGAGCATATCAAACGGATGCTGAAGTTGGCAGACCTACCGGAGTCGGGCCAGACAATATTGTATGATGGTCGAACTGGTGAGGCGTTTGACCGTCCGATCACCATCGGTCATATGTACATTCTTAAACTGCATCATTTGGTGGATGAGAAGATTCATGCTCGTTCCACCGGCCCGTACTCGCTGGTTACCCAGCAGCCACTGGGCGGTAAGGCTCAGTTTGGCGGCCAGCGCTTCGGTGAAATGGAAGTCTGGGCGCTGGAAGCTTATGGCGCTGCTTATACGCTGCAGGAAATGCTGACTGTGAAGTCGGATGATGTGCAGGGACGTACGAAAATGTATGAGTCGATTGTTCGCGGGGATATGACTTTTGATGCAGGAATTCCTGAATCATTCAATGTCATGACCAAGGAATTGAATGCTCTGGGTATTGATCTGGCTATGGTCAAGCGCCCATCCAAGAACGAAGGAGACTAAGTCATGCAAGAACTGCTTAGAATGTTCCAGAAGCCGTCCAGCATCCAGGAATTCGATGGTCTGCGCGTTGGACTTGCCAGCCCGGAAAAGATTCGTTCCTGGTCATATGGCGAGGTTAAGAAGCCAGAAACCATTAACTATCGCACTTTCAAGCCTGAACGGGATGGTTTGTTTTGTGCCAAAATCTTTGGCCCGATCAAGGATTACGAGTGTCTGTGTGGTAAATACAAGCGCCTGAAACATCGTGGTGTCGTGTGTGAAAAATGCTCGGTAGAAGTGATTCAGTCCAAAGTTCGCCGCGAGCGTATGGGGCATATCGATCTGGCTGCACCGGTCGCACATATCTGGTTTCTGAAGAGTCTGCCGTCCCGCATTGGCCTGCTGCTCGATAAAACACTGAAAGAGTTGGAACGCATACTTTATTTTGAGTCCTATATTGTGCTCGATCCGGGGCTGACCAGTCTGGAACAATTCCAGATTTTGACCGAAGAAGAATATATTGAGGCTTTTGAGGAATACGGCGAAGAATTCCGTGCCAGTATGGGTGCGGAAGCACTGCAGGAAATGCTGAAAAACATCGATCTGGAAGAAGAGCGCCAGTCATTGCGTGCTCAGATTGGTGCTACCAAGGCCGTGACCAAGCTTACCAAGTTGACCAAACGCTTGTCTACCGTTGAAGCAATGCTGGGATCCGGTAACCGTCCTGAATGGATGATTCTGAACGTGGTTCCGGTATTGCCACCGGAAATTCGTCCGCTGGTACCGCTGGATGGCGGTCGATTTGCCACTTCTGATCTGAATGATTTGTATCGTCGCGTGATCAATCGTAATAATCGCCTGAAACGTTTGTTGGAGTTGAATGCACCTGAAATCATCACCCGCAACGAAAAACGCATGTTGCAGGAATCAGTCGATGCGTTGTTCGATAATGATCGCCGCAGCAAGCCGATCACCGGTAACAATCGTCGCCCATTGAAATCCCTGTCCAATGTCATCAAGGGCAAGCAGGGCCGTTTCCGTCAGAATTTACTGGGTAAACGTGTTGATTACTCCGGTCGTTCCGTCATTGTGGTTGGCCCTGATCTGAAATTGCATCAGTGCGGGTTGCCTAAAAAGATGGCGCTGGAATTGTTCAAGCCGTTTATCTACAACAAACTGGAACTACGCGGTCTGGCCAACACCATCAAGGCAGCCAAGAAGCTGGTCGAGCAAGGCATCCCTGAAGTATGGGATATTCTGGCAGAAGTGATTCATCAGCATCCGGTGATGCTCAACCGTGCACCAACATTGCACAGGCTTGGCATTCAGGCTTTTGAACCGGTATTGGTGGAAGGTAAGGCGATCCGTCTGCATCCGCTGGTTTGTACGGCCTTTAATGCTGACTTCGATGGTGACCAGATGGCTGTCCATGTGCCGCTGTCAATAGAGGCGCAGACAGAAACACGTGCGCTGATGATGTCCACCAACAATATCCTGTCACCAGCTACCGGCAAGCCGGTGATTGTACCAACGCAGGATATGGTGTTGGGCATTTACTATCTGACCCGCGAACGGCCATTCGGATTAGGCGAAGGCATGGTATTTTCATCTCCGGAAGAGGCCTTGCGTGCCATGGATGCCGGTGTTGCCGGATTGCACAGTCGTGTGATCTGTCGTATTCGGGGTAAGCGCGAAAATACAACGGTTGGTCGTGCGATTCTGTCCACGATTCTGCCGAAGGAAATGTCTTTTTCATGCGTCAATCGAGAATTAACCAAGAAGGATGTTGCCAATCTGATTGAGGATTGTTATCGCCTGGCGGGAAACAAGGCAACAGTGCTTCTGGCAGATCGCCTGAAAGTATTCGGTTACACCTACGCAACCAAGTCAGGTGCTTCATTTGCGCTCGGAGATGTGGTGGTGCCGGATAGTAAAGTGCCGACAGTTGCAGCTACTGAAGCAGAAGTTGCCAAGGTGCAGAAACAGTATGTCGATGGCCTGATTACAGCCGGTGAACGCTACAACAAGGTGGTCGACTTGTGGACGCATACCACTGAGAAAGTGGCGCGTGCCATGATGGATAACCTGTCCAGCGAGAAATTAACCAATGCTGACGGGTCACAAACTGAAGAGGCCAAAACCTTTAATCCGGTATATATGATGGCTGATTCCGGTGCGCGTGGTTCGGCCCAGCAGATTCGTCAGCTGGCCGGTATGCGTGGCTTGATGGCCAAGCCGGACGGTTCGATTATTGAAACACCTATTACCGCCAATTTCCGTGAAGGATTAACCATTCTGCAATACTTCATCTCCACCCATGGTGCCCGTAAAGGCTTGGCGGATACAGCCTTGAAAACTGCCAACTCCGGTTATCTGACTCGTCGGCTTGTCGATGTTGCCCAGGATGCCGTGGTTCGCGAGCAGGATTGCGGCACTGACAGCGGCGTCACCCTGACAGCGTTGGTGGAAGGCGGCGAAGTGATTGAACCTTTGTATGAGCGTGTGCTGGGCCGTGTATTGCAGTCAAGCGCAGTCGATCCGATTTCCGGCGTCGAAATTGCTCCGGCTGGTGCCATGGTCAATGAGGAACTGGCTGAAAAGATTGATGAGGCCGGTATTGAAGTGGTGCGTATCCGTTCCGTGCTGACCTGTGAAGCCGAAGAAGGCGTCTGTGCCAACTGCTACGGCCGTGATCTGGGCCATGGCACGCCGGTGGGTATCGGTGAAACAGTCGGTGTCATCGCCGCCCAATCTATTGGTGAACCGGGCACACAGCTGACCATGCGCACGTTCCATGTCGGTGGTACAGCCTCCCGATCTGCCGAGCAGGCGCATGTGGAAGCGAAATTCGGTGGCGTAGCCTTGCTGGAAGAGGCGATCACGGTAACCGATACGTATGGCACCGAGATTGTTATTAACCGTCATACCGAAGTAGTGATCAACGATAGTAAGGGCAAGGAGATGGAACGTCACCGTATCCCGTATGGTGCACATCTGCTGGTTAAGGATGCTGTCAAAATCAAGGTTGGTGAAAAACTGGCCGAATGGGATCCGTACACCATGCCGCTGATTGCTGAAACCTATGGGCGTATTCGTTTTGTCGATCTGGAAGAAGGTATCACCATGCGCGAGCAGTCTGATGAAGTGACAGGGCTGTCCAGTCGTGTGGTGACACAGCAGGATGCAACTCGCAAGGATGCGCTACGGCCTCAAATTCATCTGGTTGATCCAAAAGATCCTGACGGTGACCCGATTATACTGGCGCGCACCAATACTCCGGCTCGTTACTTCCTGTCCCCGGGCGCTATTATGAATGTGGATAACGAAACAGAAGTAAAAGCGGGTGAAGTACTGGCACGCATTCCACGCGAAGCAGGCAAGACCAAAGATATTACCGGCGGTCTGCCACGCGTGGTTGAGTTATTTGAAGCTCGCAAACCGAAAAATCTGGCATTTATTGCCGGTGCTGATGGTACGATCTCCTTCGGGAAGGATATTCGCGGCAAGCGCCGTGTATATGTGAACCCGTCAGATGGATCCGATCAGCTGGAATACCAGATTCCGAAGGGGTCTCAGATTCTGGTTCAGGAAGGAGATCGTGTCCGTCGTGGTGAGCGTTTGATGGAAGGCTCACCTGCACCGCAGGATATTCTGAAGGTGCTCGGTGTTGAGGCATTGGCCAACTACCTGACTGATGAAATTCAGGAGGTTTATCGTATGCAGGGCGTGAAAATCAATGATAAGCATATCGAAGTGATTGCCCGTCAGATGATGCGCAAGGTTCAGATTATTGATCCGGGGCAGTCAGAATATGTGGCGGATGAACAGCCGATCCGCAAGCATGTATTGGAGGCCAACCGTAAACTTGTCGCCGAAGGTAAGGCTCCGGCAACATTTGAGCCGATCCTGCTGGGAATCACCAAGTCTTCGTTGAGTACGGAATCGTTTATTTCAGCTGCATCCTTCCAGGAGACTACCCGCGTAATCACCGAGGCGGCTTTGGCTGGTAAGGTTGATTGGTTGACGGGACTGAAAGAGAATGTAATTCTCGGACGCTTGCTGCCAGCCGGTACTGGCCTTGCCGCACGCAATGCACCGAAACCGGAAGCAGAAGAAGTGGATGATTCAGCCGTTGAGGCAACTCCTGACGTCGAGGTATTGGAAGAGCTGGCTCAAATTATCGATGATAGTAGCGAGGTTGCGAATACCGAAGGCAAAGCAGCATAATCTAATCTGGCATAAGCTATGAAAGGCCGCCCTCGGGCGGCCTTTTGTGGTTGGCAGGCATTATAATAGACCGCATGAATCGTGCTCATGGTGGTGTAACCGTTTGCTCTGTACGGTTGCGCTTTTGTAGTGCGCTCTGCAGCGTTGGCTCAAACGACCTGTACGACCCATAGAGGAGGCCGAATATGAAAAAAAATGCATGGATGATATTACTGGCATCGTTGGCGCTTGCAGCCTGTCAGGATAATACGGCACCGCAGCAGGCGAGCATGCCTGCGGAGACTGAACATAGTGCACAGGCAGTCGTGCCTGCACAGCCTGCGGCTACTTCATCAGATTCGGTAGCTGTTCCGGCAAATCTGTCAGAGTCAGTCGATCAGTCGGTGGCGGAAAGCAAGGCATTACAAGTTGAAGCAACAGATACAGTTGCTGTAACTAAGCCGGCAAAAAGTAGCGCAGCGGCTACAATCCAGCAGTCGATGGTTCAGGCCAAGGCAGCTGCTGTTGCAACAGCAGCTGATCTGGTGGCCAAAGTAAACACAGAAGCTTCTGGTGCAACGGCCAAAGCAACGCAGCCAAAAAAGGTGGATGCACCCAAAACCCCACCAACTGTTGTACAACCTGCAGCATCCGAAAAGCCAGTTGCGGAGTCTGCTGCAGCGGCATCGCTGGTGGCGGTTGGTGATATCGCCAAAGGCAAGGTGGTCGCCAACAAATGCAAGACATGCCATAATTTTACGGAAAAAAAGAAAATTGGTCCTGGCCTGAAAGGTATTGTGGGTCGCAAGGCGGGCATCATGTCTGGCATGAAATACAGTACTGTGCTGGCCGCTGGCGGTTGGGTGTGGACTGAGAAAAACATCGCCATGTGGGACTGTGATTCCAAAAAAGCCATTAAAGTCTTGTCGGGCAATCCGGCAGCAAAAACGAGAATGCCGGTGCAACGGATTTGCGATCCGCAGAAACAGGCCGATCTGATTGCTTTTCTGAAAACCCTGTAATCCACACATCATCGTTGAGATATCATGGAAAGGGCGCAATGCGCCCTTTCTGCTGGATCGGCGCGGCTAAAGCTCACCTCCGAATCATGCTGAAGAGCCACTCCACCTTTTGCTTATTTGGGTTGCGCACAAACGGACAGCGCGTAGCTTGCCGACCCCTTTAAATCACACTCCGGAGTATCTCTTATGGCTTCTATTCAACAGGCATTGATCAGCGTTTCAGATAAAACAGGCGTGGCTGATTTTGCCAAAGCATTGGCAGAGCGTGGTGTCAGCATTCTATCCACCGGTGGCACGGCGAAGTTGCTGCGCGAACAAGGCATTGCCTGCCGTGATGTTTCCGATTACACCGGTTTCCCTGAAATGATGGACGGTCGCGTTAAAACCCTGAATCCGAAAGTGCATGGCGGTATTCTGGCGCGGCGCGACAACGAAGGTGATCTGGCTTCGATGGCTGAGCACGATATCGAGCGCATCGATCTGGTTTGCGTGAATCTCTATCCGTTCCGCGAAGCTGTCGGCAAAGACGGGTGTACGATTGAAGATGCGATTGAAAATATCGATATCGGCGGCCCCTGCATGGTGCGGGCATCTGCCAAGAATCATCGTTTTGACACCATTGTCGTTGATCAGGCTGACTACGATATGGTACTTGAAGCCATGGGCGATAACACTTTGGATGAAAGCAGGCGTCGTGCGTTGGCCGTGAAAGCCTTTGCCCATACCGCCGCTTATGATGGCGCGATTGCCAATCATTTCTCCGCCCTGAATGAAGACGGCTCAAAGCGTGATTTCCCGGATATTTTTACCCGCCAGTTCATCAAGACTGCCGATAAACTGCGTTATGGTGAAAACCCGCATCAGGCCGGCGCATTTTATGCCGATCCGGAAGATGAAGGTCTGTCGCTGGCCGATTGCCCGGTGCTGCAAGGCAAGGCGATTTCCTATAATAATATCGGCGATTCCGATGCGGCCTTCGCATTGGTGCGCGATCTGGGCGATGAAGCCGTGGTGATTGTGAAACACGCCAATCCCTGTGGCGTAGCCATGGGAGGTGGCACGCAGGCCGAGATTTACGAGCGCGCCCGTGCTGCCGATTCAGTATCGGCCTTTGGCGGTATTGCAGCATTTAATCGGGAACTGACCGAGGCAACCGCCAAGCTGATTGCTGAAACATTCATGGAAGTGGTGATTGCGCCCGGGTTCTCCGATGGCGCGCGCGCGGTATTGAAAGAACGCAAAAATCTGCGCCTGATGCTGGCTCCATCCGCTGCCCCTGTGACTGGCGGCCTCGAATTCAAACGCGTCAATGGTGGTCTGCTGGTTCAACAGCGGGATGCCCATATTTTGGATCGCGATGCCTGCAAGGTGAGTACAAGGCGTGCCCCGACCAAGCAGGAATGGACGGACATGCTATTTGCATGGTCGATTGCCAAGCATGTGAAATCCAACGCGATTGTTTTCGCCAAGGATGGCACGACGCTGGGCATCGGTGCTGGCCAGATGAACAGGGTAAATTCGACTCGCATTGCCGCCCATCACGGCGGCGAAGCCATCAAGGGTTCGGCAGTGGCATCCGATGCATTTTTCCCCTTCCGTGACGGCATTGATGCACTGGCTGAGGCAGGCGCAACAGCTGTGATTCAGCCGGGCGGTTCGATTCGCGATGAAGAGGTGATTGCCGCCGCCAATGAGCAGAATATCGCCATGGTATTTACCGGCATCCGCCATTTCCGCCACTAAGCTAAAAACCGGGCGCAGATCATCTGGATATAAAACCGGGAGCAAACCCCGCAAAGCCCGGAGGGAAGATTCGACCGGCTGCATACCGGGTATGAATTCATTCTATGCATGGGATGGTGATACGCTGGTGGTCAATATTCTCGGCCACCCTTCGGCAAAACGCGATGTAATTGGCAAAGCGCGTGGTAATCAACTGAATATCAGCGTTATAGCGACCCCGCGTGCCGGCAATGCCACCGATTATATGGTGTTGTTTCTGGCCAAAGAATTTGGCGTGAAACCGAGCAATATCGAAGTTGTATTCGGGCGCAAAAACATCAACAAACAATTGCGCATCAAATCGCCGCAATGCCTGCCCTCTGTGATTGCGCGGCA
>JAUZQI010000177.1 GCA_030951095.1 Mariprofundus sp.
CGCGCAGATAATCAACCGGTGCTCATCTACCGACATTTCTACCAGCCGAAGCAAATGATCGATCTGTTTCGGATTAGCCGACTGAGCATTGCGCACCAATGCATAAAAACAGGATGGACCAAACAATCCCTGATTTCTGTATTCTTCTTCAAAGCGTGCCAGCTCATTGATATCCAGACGCATACGCAGTGCACTGTTCTGACCGGCAATAAGCAATAATTCGGCAGTCTCAAACAGGGCATCATGATCGTCTCCGAAGAGATAATAAACGTGATATTGAGGTGGCAGCAGCTTATCCGGATATAGTCGCATAGTCAGCGCTAATACTTTACAAACACTAAAAGCCGGAGCGAATACGGCTCACAGCATCATTGAGCCACTGTTTGCTTAAATCTTTCAAAAGACGTTCACGCGAAGCTTCAATACTGGTCGGGCCACCTGTCACAAACACATCGCCACGGCGCTGCATATTACCGCTCTGCCAGATTGTTTTTCCTTGCCGGGTAACGTCCACCGAGCCTGTCAATACCATCCGGTACTGGGTTGCAACACCGGCACTACTGAATGCCGATGGCGTAAACGAGGGGGTCGGAACATTCACATGAACCATGGCATGATGCTCCGGATCTGCCACATCACCATCGGTTACGATGGCATAGGCATCGGAATGTAAATGCTGCCGAAACCTGCCCAGCAGACTTCTTTCAGCATTGCCAACAACACTGATCGTTTTGATATCGGCGGCAATGGCTCCAACCTCACTGCCATGCCCCACCAAATGATAACCACAACTATTCAGCAGCATCAGGCCTGCAAACAGAGCGGTACTCAAACCGGCCAACGAACCCACCATCGAATCAATATAAAAATACCGCATATGTTTCATACCAGCTTCACCACAATATTCAGTAAGCGCCCCGGCACTAGAATCACCTTGACGACCTGCATACCATCAAGCCATTTATTAATGGAAGCACTGGCCCTTGCTGCTGCCATCGCTTCATCCTGACCGAGATCTTTGGCAATAGTGATCTCGCCACGTTTTTTGCCCTGAATTTGCACTACCAGAGTAATTTCATCCTGGGCCAGCGCCGATTCATCCACTTGCGGCCAACTGCTGACCACGGCTATTTTTTCCATTCCAAGCCGTTCAGCGATTTCGCAGGCAAAGTGAGGAACGAACGGTGCCAGCATTACTGCAAGCGCTTCCATGCCCTCACTGTAAGCAGCTTTGCCGGCATCACCAACAGGTTCATAAGCCTGTAAACTGTTGGTCAACTCCATCAAGGCGGCAATGGCCACATTAAATGCGAATCCGTGCTCAAATGCATGCGTAACTTTTTTGATGGTCGAATGGGTTGCAAAACGAATGGCTTTGACGCTTGCTGCATCGTCATTGGCATTCGCCTCACCGTGACTGTCATCCAGCTTTTGCAACAAGCGCCAGACGCGGCCAAGGAACCGATGTGCACCTTCCACACCGGCATCATTCCATTCCAGGTCTTTCTCGGGAGGTGCAGCGAACAGGGTAAACAACCGTGCCGTATCCGCCCCGAAACGTTCGATAATGGCACTGGGGTCGACCGTATTACCCTTGGACTTGGACATTTTGGTTCCGTCCTTAAGCACCATGCCCTGTGTCAGCAGGTTTTTGAACGGCTCATCACCCCCCTGTCCAGCAGTGAACAAACCGGCGTCACGCATCAGTTTGTGGTAAAAACGGGCATAGAGCAGGTGCAGAACGGCATGTTCAACGCCTCCGATATACTGGTCCACCGGTGCCCAGCGCTGCATATCAGCAGCATCGACCATGGCTTCTGTATTGCGCGGGCTGGTATAGCGATTCATATACCAGGACGATTCCATGAAGGTATCAAACGTATCGAGTTCGCGCTCGGCAGGTTTTCCGCACTGAGGGCAATCAGTATGTTTAAATGCTTCGCATTCGCTCAGAGGAGATGCACCACCGGTCGGCTGTAAATGTGTTGGCAGTTCCACCGGCAGCTGATCATCCGACACAGGCACTGCACCGCAGTCATCACAATGAATCACCGGGATTGGCGCTCCCCAATAGCGCTGGCGTGACACCAACCAGTCCCGCAGGCGATATTGTATGCGTTCGCTGCCCTTGTTGTTTTCGGCTAACCATACCGTAATGGCCTGTTTCGCCTCAGTGGATGCGAGTCCGTCAAACTGGCCCGAGTTGATCAACACGCCGGCATCGGTAAATGCCCCTGATGTGATATCCCAGTCTCCATTGACAGGCGCAATCACCTGCTGAATACGAAGGTCGTATTTTTTGGCGAACTCAAAATCGCGCTGATCATGGGCAGGCACGCTCATCACCGCACCAGTGCCGTAACCCATCAACACAAAATTGGCCACCCATACCGGCACAGGTTCTCCACTAATCGAGTGAATCGCATTGAAGCCGGTCGACATACCCTTCTTTTCCATCGTTTCAACATCGGCTTCCTTAGTTGAAATTTTGCTGCATTCATCCAGAAAAACTGCCAGCCCAGGATTACTTTCAGCCGCCTTTTGGGCCAGCGGATGGCCCGCCGCTACGGCCATATACGTCACACCCATCAGGGTGTCCGGGCGGGTGGTGAAGATATCCAGTCTTTCTTCACTGTTTTCCAGTCCGAAGGAAACTTCAGCACCGGTCGATTTTCCGATCCAGTTACGCTGCATGCCAACCACTTTTTCCGGCCACCCCGTTAACTGGTCAAGGTCAGCCAGCAGTTCCTCGGCATAATCGGTGATACGGATAAACCACTGCTTGAGATTTTTGCGGATTACTGGTGTATCGCAGCGCCAGCATACACCGTCGACCACCTGCTCGTTGGCCAGCACCGTATGGCAGGGATCACACCAGTTCACTTCGGCATTGGATTGATAAGCCAGCCCCTTCTCTATCAGTTTGGTAAACATCCACTGTTCCCAGCGATAATAATCGGGGTGACAGGTGGCAATTTCCCGACTCCAATCATAGGAAAGGCCCAGCCGTTTGAGTTGACCCCGCATCTGATCAATATTGGCATAGGTCCACTCGGCTGGAGGGCGATGGTGTTTAATCGCTGCATTTTCAGCCGGCAGGCCGAAGGCATCCCAGCCAATCGGGTGCAGCACATTAAAACCCTGCATACGTTTATAACGTGCCACAGCATCACCCAAACAATAATTGCGCACATGGCCCATATGCAAATTGCCGGACGGGTAGGGGAACATGGCCAGACAATAATAAGACTCCCGCCCGTCCTCATCGGACGAGGCTGCATCAATACCTGCTGTATCCCACTTTTGTTGCCATTTGGCTTCGATTTCCTGTGCTGAATAACGCTCTGACACCGACTCTGTCCCCTTGTTACAATTCAAGGGCGGATGATGATGGCATCAGCCCTGAATGAAAAGGGCGGTTTTTTACCATGCTACTGACCCGCTCTACTAGAACTGTCCGACAAGTTATTGCATGATAGCGCTATGCTACCCACTGGACTGATAGATAAACGTATTCTCGTGACCCGCGCCAAAGCATACTATCCGGCTATGTGCCGGATAGTGGAGTCACGTGGAGCAAGCGCTGTTTCACTGCCTTGCCTGGCTGTTGAATATCTTCCCGATATGATCACCAATGCCATGACCTTGCTGGATACATGCAGCGATATCCTGTTTACCAGTGCGAATGGCGTGCGTGCGGTGGCGAAAACCATGGCCGATGATGGCCGGAGTCTGGCCGAGGCCGTACAAAACAAACGGGTTGCAGCCGTGGGAAAGAAAACCGCCAGAGCACTGTCACAATCAGGCGTATGTATCGATATTATTCCGGAAAAACCCTCGCAGGACGGTCTGGTTGATGCATATCTGGCAAACGGATTGCCGAATTCTCTCTTGTTTTTTCGTGCTGAAGAAGGGCGAGAGACCCTTGCCGAAGCCATGTCGAAACAGGGCGTGAAGATAGTGACGGTTCCGGCCTACCGTACAATCTTCCCGTCAGATGATGCGAGCGATGTAATCGCCATGCTGCAAAACGGACACATTGATGCTGTGCTACTGGGCAGCGCAAAAACGGCATCGTTTTATCTGCAACGCATTGGCTCGCTGACGCTGGCCAACCGCCCTGTGATTGCAGTGATTTCTGAAAAGATGGCGATAGCAACTCGCAAATTGGGTTTGAACGTGCAGGTTGTCGCCAAAGACGCTAGTTTTGAGGCCATGCTGGACGCCCTGGCAAGGCATTTCGATCAACATGCCTGATGGTTTTGAAAAAGCCATTATACGTTATAGTGTTCAAATAGATGTACCTTTTATGATTGCAGCATTCCAACAGGAGCAAATATATGTCCTTGCCTGATCTGATGATTCGCCCGCGCCGACTGCGTAACTCCGCCACCTTGCGACGCATGGTGCGGGAAACTGATCTGACCACCGCCGATCTGATTTATCCAATATTTGTCGACGAGACCATTCAGGAAGCAGTGCCTGTTGTGAGTATGCCGGGTGTTTCACGCATCCCACTTTCACAAGTTGGCGATATTGTGAAAGAGGTTGAGGAACTGGGCATCCCGGGCATCATCCTGTTCGGCATTCCAGCTGAAAAAGATGCTGTCGGATCCGGTGGCTGGGATAGCAACGGCATTGTCCAGCAGGCGATTAGAGCTGCTAAAGAGGCCAGCCCGGATATGTGCATGATTGCGGACACCTGCTTCTGTGAATATACCGACCATGGACATTGCGGTGTATTGGATGGTGAAGAGGTGGATAACGATGCCACTCTGGCGAACCTGCAAAAGGAGGCCGTCTCCTATGCCCGCGCCGGTGTCGATATTGTTGCCCCGTCAGGCATGATGGATGGCATGATTGCAGCTATTCGTACGGCTTTGGATGATGCCGGCTTTTCGCATACACCCGTGATGTCCTATGCTGTCAAATATGCTTCCGGTTACTTTGGGCCCTTCCGCGATGCAGCCGATTCCGCTCCGAGTTTTGGGGATCGTGCCAGTTACCAGATGGATCCGGCCAATCGCCGTGAAGCTCTGAAAGAGGCATGGTTGGATGTTGAAGAAGGTGCAGACATGCTGATGGTTAAACCGGCGCTGGCCTACATGGATATCATCCGGGAAGTCAAAGATGTCACCCAGCTGCCTCTGGCGGTCTATAATGTATCGGGTGAATATGCCATGGTGAAAGCTGCTGCCGCAAACGGCTGGATTGACGAAAAGCGTGTGGTACTGGAAACCATGCTCGGCTTTAAACGTGCCGGCGCTGATTTAATTCTGACCTATCACGCACTGGATGTAGCTCGCTGGCTGAACGAAGCTTAGGATGGGCAAAGCAGTGGATACCAATACCACCAAAGAGACCGATCAGGATGCAATTGATGCGGTTATCGCCGATAGCGCATCGGCCACCACCCCCGACGACATGCAAACGGAGAAATCCGGACAATCACATGGCGGGCGCAACTTTATTCTTGTTTTATTATTGATTGTCGTTGCGGTGTTGGGCGCACTGAGTCTGAGTGGCCAATTGATGCCATTATATGAATCACTAATAACCAGACTCAATAACACGTCCGAACAAAAGCATCCGTCACCGGCAAAAACAACTGCCACACCAGTCAAATCCGGTTCCGCTAACACTGAGATTTCTGCACCGGTTGTAAAACCTGTGCCCGTCGTAAAAACACCCCCCGCTATAGCACATCAAGCTGTGGTTTCGCCCGAGGATGTGCGCAAGTTACTATCCAGCATCGAAACGCTGCATAACGAGTTGCGACAAATGGAGAATGCTCGCAGGGCGCTGCAAAACGGACTGAAAGAACAGCAGCAAATGAATTTACAGGTTCGCTTGCGCTGGATTGGAGATCCGGCCAGCCGCTTGCCGCAGTTACAACTGACATGGGAAGAAATTTCCCTGTTACCCGGTTTAAGTGATAGTGAGCGTCAGGAAGCTGCAAGCATGCACATATTGGCACGCAACCGGGTACAGCAAATTAAACAGTGGCAGAGTGCCTTGAAAAAGTGGATCGATGCACTATCCACACCCATGCATCAGAACATTCTGCCGGAGCCGAAATATCCCTGGTTGGCCTGGGTTTTAGAACAGTTCCAGCTACGTCAGGCACCCTCACTGGAAGCCCGACACCTGGATGCCCTGAGAGCCCAACTGCTCGACGTATCCCGTCAGTTAACGCTGGAATCGTGGCCGGAAAATGGGCCGTGGCAGAGCCTTCAGGCAGAATTACTGCTTCAAATCAAAGCCATGCAGCATACACATGCTAATGATTCCGGCATCGTGGAGACAGGGCTGCCGGAAAACTTTGATGGCATCCAGTCTGATATTCGCAGGCTGCGGAAGACAGCTTTACAATGGAGCCATCACCACAGATCAGGAGCGTGGCAGAAGGGAGGTGAGCAATGAGATTTGCTCTTCTTCTCCTGTTAGCGCTTGCCGTCAGTATAGCATTGATTGTTTTTCCGAATATCGCCGATCAAACCCTGCGTATTGAAGCTTTTGGCTGGATATTTGAGACCCGGCAAGGCACATTCATCGTTGTTCTGCTGGCCATCTTGGCTCTGCTATGGCTGTTACGCAGCATCGCCAGCGCCTTGTTTGCCGGGCCGGGTGTTGCATGGCGCTCATTACGCATGGGCAGTCGCAAGCGCAGAGAGAAAAAACTGAGAGACGCATTGGCACAGTGGCTGGATAGGCACGGTAACGTAAGTGCCAGAACATTAAAACGATGCCGCGGTATATTGCCCGACTGGCTCATTGAGGTATTCCAAACCGTACTGACCCCCGCTAATGAGTTACCCCTGCCTGCTGAAGATCAGGATCCCCTCATTACGGCGTTGGCAGCCCGTATCGCCACGGATCCGCATACCGAACATGCCCCCGATCTGGCCACGCGCAAAGCGCATCTGGAGGCATGGTTGAATGCCCATGCCGGTGCCCCCCTGGCAACGAGCAGACTGGCCGACCTGGCTGAAGAAGAAGGCGATTTGCCGTTATTTATCAATCAGATGGAGACAGAATGGAAGAAGGGCCGCCGATCAGCCCAGTCCGTTAAACCGCGTCTTGTTCGCGCCTGTCTCAAACTTGCCAAACAGGATCCCGATCAGTCTATGGCCTTCCTGCGTAAGGCCTATCGACTGATGCCGGACGATCCCAACGTGTTGATAGCCTATGGTAATGGTCTGTTGGCCAGTAGAGAAACAAAAACTGTCCAGCGCCTGTGGTCCGGTTACCTTGAACAGCACAGCAATGATCGCATTGCCAGATTATTGCTCGAACTTCAACGTGCTGACCCGATGCGAGCCTACCGAAAACTGGAAAAGAAACCGGTCGAAGCCCTCAATCAGGCGCAGCGCTGGCTGCGTGCCGAGTTGGCCCATGCTGCCAAACTGGATGGCCTTGCCTTTGAACAAATGCAGACGCTGGCGAAGGACTGCTCCTGCATGATTGCCTGGCACAGCCTTGGCCAGTGGCATGAAGAGCTTGCCGAATATGAAAAAGCTGCAAACTGTTATCGTCAGGCTCTGGAAAACTAGACCTCTGGATATCATTAAGCCAGCTACAAACATCCACATTTTAACCTGGTCGTGGTTGTATTTTTTCTTCCACTACTCCGACTCACAATTTATTCGTCTTGACAGGATGGTGTTATGAAACGTTTTTTCTCTACATTGCTTCGTTGGCTGGAGCGGTTACGAAATATTCTGATTAACGCGGTGTTTATCCTGCTTCTGCTGCTCACCGTCGGGGTGTTTTTTGCCGAACGGCCCAGCGTGCCCGACAACGCCGCATTGATCATTAACCCGACTGGCAGCATTGTTGAAGAGTTAGCATTGCCCTCCACATCTGCCATACCATTGAATTTCTCAGCACCCAACCAAACACGTTTGCATGATCTGATATCAGTCATCAAGCATGCTGCCACAGACGATCATATCAAATTAATAGTACTGAAGCTGGATGAGATGGGCAAAACATCGCTACCCAAGCTGCAGGAAATGCGCCTTGCCATTGAGCAATTCAAAACATCCGGAAAAATGGTCGTGGCTGTTGGCCCGAACTATTCACAATCGCAATATTACCTTGCAGCGACAGCTGATCAGGTATTCCTGAATCCGCTTGGTATGGTTGCGCTGGAAGGTTTCAGTATTTATAAAAATTACATCAAGGATGCGCTTGATAAACTGCATGTTGATGTACAACTGTTTCGTGCCGGTAAATACAAGGCAGCCATTGAACCTCTGGTACGCAACGATATGTCCGCCGAGGACAGGCAATCCAACCGGTTGCTATTGAATGTGTTGTGGACTGAGTACAAAAAGGATGTGGCCGGGATGCGTAACATCAAGGCTGAACGCTTGCAGACCGTACTGGATGAGCCGTCGAAATATTTGACCGAACATGATGGCAGTACTGCTGAACTGGCCAAAGCGGAAGGTTTGGTCGATTCGCTTGCCAGTCACGGAGATATTCAGAGCTATATTGCCAGCGCTTTAGACAAGGAATCCGGCGAGTACGCCAGCATCGATTTCCGCCAATACCAGAATGCAACAAGTGGCGACAAACCTGCATCCAAACCAAATCAGGTAGGCATCATTACAGCCAGCGGTATGATTCTGGAAGGAAAACAGCCTCCCGGTACGGTGGGCAGCGAAACCATGATGGAGATGTTAAACAAGGCCCGGCTTGATCCGCAAATCAAAGCCATTGTGATCAGGATTGACAGCCCCGGCGGTAGCGCTCAGGCATCGGAAACGATTCGAAGCGAAATCGTACGCTTGAAAAAAGCAGGTAAACCGGTGGTTGTATCCATGGGCAGCATGGCTGCATCCGGCGGTTACTGGATAGCGACACCTGCCGATCAAATATGGGCCGCTCCGACCACCATCACCGGCTCGATTGGTGCTTTTAGCGTTTTAGCTAATATGCAGCGCAGTCTGGAGAAACTGGGCGTACATAGCGATGGGCTGGGCACAACATCCATCGCCGGTGGTATCCGCCCTGACCGCCCGTTACCGCCGGAATTGGATAAAGTCATGCAACTCTCCATGCAGCATATTTACCGTAGTTTTTTACGTATTGTTGCAAGTGGTCGGAACATGCCTACAGAAAAAGTTGCTGCATTAGCCGAAGGACGTGTCTGGAGCGGTGCCGATGCGCACAGACTGGGACTGGTTGATTCACTGGGTGATTATCATGATGCAATTGCATCGGCTGCAAAACTGGCCGGGATTGATGAGGATTACAGCGCTGTCCGCATCACTCCAACGTTAGGTTTACGCGAAATGTTATTGGTGCAGCTCTTCGGCAACGCCGATTCTCTGGCCGCACAAATAGTCACTGTGATCGAGAATCGGTTATCTGTACTGACGCAGACTTTGTTACCGTCTTCTATGGTGCAAGACATCGTTGCAATGAATCGCATTCTTGGCCTTCCGCAGGACAGACCCACAATATTCGCCATGTGTAACCTGCGCTTAGAATAAAAGTTCGGCAGAACGTACTACCCATTTCATTGTATTTTCATCTTCACGGGCTTAATGTGCGGCGCATGTTGACGCGCAAACTGCATATTCGCGGATTTTCCCGCATCGTGGCTCGCCTGATGGCGGTGATGTTTGCCGTACAGATGATGGTGGGCGGTTTCTGCCTGCTGACTGCGGAAGCGCATGCGATGCCGCAGTCGATACAGACGCAGGATGTGCATGCGCATTGCGCCAAGTCCAGCCATGCCGATGATGAACATTCCCAAGACCATTCCGGTAATTGCTATCATTGCGATCAGCCTGATGAGCTGTCGAATTCTGCATTTCCTTCGGTAGCGCCGCTTGCGCTGGTGTTGTCGGATATCATCACTATGCCGGCTGCGCCGCTGTTTACTAGCGCTGCAACAGGTATGCTTTCGACGCGAACGCCAACCGGGCCACCGCGTTCTTCTTCTCTCCTTTACTCAACCACACCACGCATCCGCGTTTGATTTACCCCTTCTTCTGACGCCACGGCTCGGCTGAGCTGTGGTGAGCGTGTTTGTGTTCAACAACCGCGCGCGCATCAAAAGAAGTGAGGCATGTTTTCATGCATATTCAACTACAGAAAAAAGTCCGGCATACGCTGGCACCCCTGGCGATCATGGCCGCCAGAGTGACAACGCCTGGATTATCCATAGCAGCACAATCACTATTGACATTAGAGCAAGCCGAAACACTGGCGGTGCAACATAATCCGGCGCTGGCTGCGGCTGGCAAACAGGCAGAAGCCATGGCAGCGATTCCTTCACAGGTGGGCAGCCTGCCCGATCCGAAAGTGTCATTCAAAGCCATAAACCTGCCGGTCGATACCTTTTCCACCACGCAGGAAAATATGACACAAATGCAGTTGGGCTTTTCGCAGGCTTTTCCATTCCCCGGCAAGCTGGGTCTGAGATCCGAAGCGGCTGAACATATGGCGGCAGCG
>JAUZQI010000178.1 GCA_030951095.1 Mariprofundus sp.
AGCTCCAGCGTCATATCGATTGGAGGTGAGACTGGGCCGCCGGAGATCAAAATTCGCACAGGCTGGGCGAGTTTACCTATACCAACGCCTTCGGTTTCGCAAATGCTGCTGATCAGATTGTGGGCTTCCTCTCCCGAAAATTCGGCAATAGCTTCGATGCCGGTGATAAATTGTTCGATTAATGACCAGGTCGTACCCCTGAAATTCTTTTTCACAGATTTTTCCTGATATTCCGTTGGTGCCTGATAAAAGAACCGTGCACCTTCAGCCAGATCAATCAGGTTTTTTGAGCGCTCCTGCAAGGCTGCTATCACAGCAGCCAGATCAGGCCCGGTGGATACATTCACAGCTAGCAGCCGGCTCACTTCCCCGACCAAATCAATCGCTTTTGCCTGTCGTAAATAGTGGCCGTTCAGCCAGTCCAGTTTCTGTTGATCGAAGCGGGCTGCTGCTTTGCCAACCTGCGACAGGTCGAATAACTCGATCAGCTGTTCACGAGTAAACACTTCTTCATCACCATGCGACCAGCCGAGTCTGGCCAGATAATTATTCATTGCATCGGGCAAATATCCCTGCTCGCGATATTCTGTAATAGCCACAGCACCGTGGCGTTTTGACATTTTGGCGCCATCCGGACCATGAATCAGCGGGATGTGAGCAAACTGTGGCATCAATAACCCTAACGCCTGATAAAGCTGAATCTGGCGCGGCGTGTTGTTCAGGTGGTCAGAGCCGCGCACCACATGCGTAATCCCCATAGCGGCATCGTCAACTACCACGGCCAGATTGTAAGTGGGGGTGCCGTCGGAGCGCAGCAGAATCAGGTCATCGAGTTCGACATTGGGGAAGCTGACCGGCCCAAGCACCAGATCATTGACGATGGTGTCGCCTTCATCGGGTGAGCGGAAGCGAATGACATAGGCTTGATCATCCGGCTGCTCACTGCGATGGCGGCAACGACCATCGTACATCGGCTTGTTGCCGGCGGCGCGTTGCATTTCGCGCATGTCGTTCAGCTCTTCCCGGCTACAATAACAGCGGTAGGCATGGCCTTTTTCAATTAATTGTTCGACGGCCCGGACATGCTCTACCTGGCGTGCTGCCTGAAATACCGGTTCTTCGTCCCAGTCCAGCCCCAGCCAGTTCAGTCCGTCTAGAATGACCTGTGTGGCTTCGTCCGTCGAGCGTTCCCTGTCCGTATCTTCAATGCGCAATACAAACTGGCCGCCATGATGACGTGCATAAAGCCATGCAAATAACGCTGTACGGGCACCACCTATATGCAGCATGCCGGTTGGCGACGGGGCAAAGCGGGTACGTACAGTCATGAAATCTCCCTAACAGGTAACATGGGGCGCACGCTAACCCGAATATTTGTCGATATCACGAGTTTCTCA
Source organism: Mariprofundus sp. (assembly GCA_030951095.1). Classification (GTDB taxonomy): domain Bacteria; phylum Pseudomonadota; class Zetaproteobacteria; order Mariprofundales; family Mariprofundaceae; genus Mariprofundus. Next base: position 1,398 of record JAUZQI010000178.1, read on the forward strand.
ATACTCTGATGCCTTGATTAAGGAAGGCCTTAAAAACTACGTCCTGTCGTTTTTCAACACGAAAAGTCAAAAATGTGGGTTTGTTTTTACTCACAAAATCAAGTGCTCACGCACATAATTCTGGCATGCTATTCGTAGCTTGTGCGGATACACTGACCTTTTCGGCGTATCATTAACTCTGGATGGGCATGCTGTCCGGATGGTGCGGCCTTGCATAAAAAAGGCCCGCATGGGGAGCGGGCCTTTACAGTTCAATCAGGCATAGCGTCAGATATATGCCAGCCAATCCTTATGGGCTGCGCTGCGACCATGCACGACATCAAAATATTTTTTCTGTAGTGCTTCAGTGACCGGCCCTCGGGAACCACATCCGATAGTGCGGCCATCAAGTTCCCTGATCGGAGTAACTTCAGCAGCGGTGCCAGTAAAGAAAGCCTCGTCAGCGACATAGACCTCATCGCGCGTGATACGTTTTTCCCGTACGTCATAACCGGATTCTCTGGCCAGTTGAATGACGGTGGCGCGCGTGATGCCATCCAGTGCACTGGTCAACTCCGGCGTGTAAATGACACCGTCGTAGACCATAAAGAAATTTTCGCCACTGCCTTCAGCCACAAATCCATCCACATCGAGTAGTAGCGCTTCATCGTAGCCGTCGCGCTGGGCATCAGAGAGGGCGAGCATCGAGTTAATATAATTGCCGTTCGCCTTGGCTTTGCACATGGCGATATTGACATGATGACGGGTAAAAGATGAGGTGCGAAGACGAATCCCGTTCTCCAGTGCATCCTGGCCCAGATATGCCCCCCAGTTCCATGCCGCCACAATGACATGTGTTTTAAGGTTATCGGCGCGCAGGCCCATGCCTTCGGAACCGTAGAACACCATAGGGCGCAGATAGGCCGAATCCAGTCCGTTGTCGCGCACGGCTGCAAGTTGCGCCTCGTTCAGCTCATCCCTGGAAAAAGGCATCTCCATATTCATGATTTTGGCTGAACGGAACAGGCGATCGGTATGCGCTTGCAGGCGGAAAATTGCTGTACCGTCATCGGTATGGTAGGCGCGCACACCTTCGAATACACCCATGCCGTAGTGCAGTGTATGGGTCAATACATGAACTTTGGCCTCGCGCCAATCCACCATCTCGCCATCGAACCAAATCACGCCGTCACGATCTGCAAAGTTCATCTGCTCCACTCCTGGTGCGCATAGATTTTTCCACACCATGATATGAAATGTTATCGTGGGGTGGAAAAATCATGCAGGTGCACGTTAGCTTTTGATGTAAAATAAAAGTTGGCCAAATGTAGCGTTTCAATGCGGCTGGCGCCATCGTTGCGCGTGCATTGGTGTTTCGCCATGTTAGGCTGTCGTCATGATTCGTGGAGAACAACTCAGCAAATCTTATGATAATGTCACAGCATTGGCACCGACTGATATTCATGTCAGGGAAGGCAAGATTACAGCCATTATGGGTGGCTCCGGTTCCGGCAAAACAACACTGTTGCGATTGCTGGCAGGGCTGGACAAGCCCGGTTCCGGCCACGTCTGGTATGGCGATGAAGATTTATGCGCCATTACTGATAGGCGGTTGTATGAACTGCGCCAGAGTATGGGCATGCTGTTTCAATATTCGGCCCTGCTCAATTCATTGAATGTGTATGACAATGTTGCTTTCCCGCTGCATGAACACACTGATCTGGATGAAACCGTGATCCATACCATGGTCTCCATGAAGCTGGAGCAGGTTGGTTTACGAGGCTTTGAGGAGATGATGCCCTCCGAACTCTCAGGCGGTATGGCCAAACGCGTTGCGTTTGCCCGTGCCATGTCCATGGATCCGAAAATCGTCTTTTTCGATGAGCCGACTTCTGGTCTGGATCCCATATCTTCGGGAGTGATCAGCACGTTGATTCAGAATACCGCTCAGAAAAATCATATGACATCCATTGTCGTCACGCATGATGTACAGGCGGGTCTGGCTATTGCAGATCATGTTATTTTGCTTTGGCAGGGGCGCATTATTGCCAAGGGGCCTCCGGATGCGATTCGTGAGAGTGATGATGCGCGTGTACAGCAATTCCTCGAAGGCCGGCCTGACGGGCCAATCCCATTTTCACGCAGCACAACATCCTATATTGATGATCTGACGCACAGACCTGGTACTGTGCGGCTGGAATCATGAGCTATTTATGACTGACTTATCTATCAAACAATCAGCCTTAGCTGTATTTTTCGGTCAGCTCGGTCGTCATGCCATGCGCGGAATCGAACAACTCGGCGATGGTACTATGCTGGGGCTGAATGCCTTGACATTGATTTTCAGAAGGCCGTGGCAGGGCAAACATTTCGTTCTGCAAATGCAAGCGTTGGGTGTGGGTTCACTGGTTATTATTGTCATTACCGGCGCATTTACCGGTATGGTTCTGGCATTGCAAGGGTATTATACGCTGGCCAAGTTTGGGTCGGAATCGTTGCTGGGCGCTGGTGTCGGGATGTCGATTATTCGTGAACTGGGGCCGGTGCTGGGCGCATTTATGATTATCGGGCGTGCCGGTTCCAGTATTACCGCCGAAATCGGCATTATGCGCGTTACCGAGCAAACCGATGCGCTGGAGATGATGGCAGTCAACCCCAAGCAGCGTATTTTACTGCCGCGCATTGTGGCAGTTACGTTGGCTGTGCCGCTATTGGTTTCGTTGTTTGATGTGGTAGGTATTGGCTCTGGTTATATTGTCGGCGTGGAATTGCTGGGTGTGAATCCCGGCGCTTATATGGGCGAATTGATAGCCAAGATCACCATGCATGATATTTATGGTGGCTGGGTCAAGACAGTCGTATTCGGATTCATGATTGGTATGATCTGCACTTATATGGGATATCGCTCGGAACCTACCACGGAAGGGGTGGCGCGGGCGACCACACAGGCCGTGGTTGTGGCATCTGTTGGTGTGTTGATTGTCGATTATATTTTAACCTCGTTTTTCCTGTAAGGAGTATTGCATGCAAGCATACAGAAAAGTGGAAATCAGCGTGGGCCTGTTTGTCTTTCTTGGCTTGCTGTCCATTGGTTGGCTGGCTCTTAAAATCGGCCAGGTTGGAGGTTTGGGCGAATCTGGTTACACACTGACGGCAGATTTCGATGATGCCGGCGGCGTGCGCAATGGTAGTGACATTATGATGTCGGGTGTGATTATCGGGCGCGTTGATACAGTGACTCTCACCAATAACGATCACGCCACCATGGTGTTGCGTATTCATGACAATGTAAAAATAGCCGAGGATTCATTTGCCTCGGTGCGTACCAAGGGCATTATCGGTGATCGTTATATTCGCATTACCCAGGGATCCGATGATATTTTTCTCGAACAGGGCAATGAAATTGAAGAAACTGAATCTGCTATTAACATCGAAGATTTGATCAGCAAGTATATTTTCAGCGGTAAGGAGTAATCATTTCACCTCGAGCCGCGACTTGCTGCTGTTACGATATGGCTTGTGTACATAAATAACCACGCACGGGCATAATTTTTCCCCACCGTATGATAATCTGTCACATCATAGCTTGGGGGAAAACCATACGCGTTAATGCCAAGGAGTTTATGATGAAATTTTTTCAACGCATTACCATCGTTGTCGTCATGTTGCTGGCTACATCTGCATGGGCGGCCGATGAAAGCCCCAGAGCCGTCATTGAAAACACCGTGAATCAATTGATTGATGTGCTTGAGCACCGTGAAAACAGCAGTGTGATTTCCAGCCAGGATCGTCAAGCGATTCGACAGGTTGTGGAAGGACGCTTTGATTATCGTTCCATGGCCAA
>JAUZQI010000179.1 GCA_030951095.1 Mariprofundus sp.
ATTCCCCATCATCAATAAGCAGTTTGACCCAGTCATGCGTCAAATACAGCCAGACAGGAAACAGCACATCGAAAACCATAATGCAACTCATTAGCCTGATATGCAGAATATGATTTTTTTTCACCAGCCAGGCAACAGCAAGAACGACAAAACTGATCAGGACAATCATCACAGATAACGGCATGGCCGCACCCTATGCGAACAGAACATGATTGCACCATGCCTTGTTCCCCACGTATTTATTAATATAGTTACCTTGCAAGCCATGATTCGAGCGCTAGTCTGCCCGCCATGTCCAAGCCAGCCCCCAACGAACACCTTTATCTTGTAAAATTTCTCATCATGTCGGTCGTGTCTTTTTTCATCGGCACCGTCCACGGTCTGTTACAGGTGATTCCAGCCGTACGCGCATGGCTGGATTCAATCGGTAGTCCCTATGGCGGCCCCGGCCACATGATTGATCCGCTGGCTCATGCCCATATCAATCTGGTGGGCGGTGTCACTATTCTCGGCATGGCCGTGACTTATTATATGTTACCAAAAATAACAGGCAAACCGATTCATTCGCACCGACTGGCCGAACATTCGTTCTGGTGGACCACCATCGGTGTGTCGGGATTTTATATCTCTCTGCTTATTTTCGGCTTCATCGAAGGCAACCTGTGGCTCACTGACCCCGCACTGGTTCCCGCAGTACACAAGTATTATGGCCCGGTCATATCCTTTGTCGCTTCAATACTGGCCGTAGGCTTCTGGGTCTATCTGGCCAATGTGATGATGACCCTGAAAGACATCTACAAAAAAACGCCTGAAGGATAATAAGCCATGCGACTTCAATGCGGTTGTCCCTCCGAATATCCCGATTGGCATGGCAAGGATATCGATCTCGGAGCAACGCTGGTACACGAACAGGGCAGCGCTATGTTTTTTCACATGCCCATTGGCTTCGAGGCATGTCTGGATCGGCAACATCATGATATCGGGAACCTGGGGCTCAATGAACAATGGCCCGGATTTGTACTGGCCGAATCAGCCATATTTCGCGGGCGCATTCTGGCTCTGCTCAGTGAAGACAATTCACCGGCCCGTAAAACCTGCCGTTTGAAGAATCCGTACATGCTGCGCGTGCAGTTATTTAAAGGAAATATCAAAGACATTAAAACAGCCATTCGACAAATGCAGTCAGAACTGTTTGATGAAGGTCGCATGCCCAAAAACCTGTTCCTGAGCTATCTCACCTGCCCGCGCTGCCAGCAAGAACGTGGTGGCACCCTGATCATGCTGCTGCGCCACTGGGTAAAAAGCCCCAAGCTCGAACAACGCCTGGCCAAACAACGTCAGCAGTGAGGTGTCAGGTGTAAAAGCCTTTACACTTTACTTGCCAACATCACTTTTAAAATAAGCAATCAGATCAGCGCGATCTCTGGCTGCGATTGACGGCATACTCATGCGTGTATTGGGTTTGATTTTGCGCGGCCCGCTCAACCATGCCTCCAGCGCCGCATCATCCCAGACTTCAAATGGTACGCCGATAATAGTTGGTGCCCGGCCATAAACCCCTTTCAGGCCGGGGCCGATGCTACGAGCATGGGAATCCAGATGGTGGCATGGCATACATCGCACAGTCGCCACCACCTTGCCACGCGCTGCATCAACAGCTTGATTATCTGTAGCGTGGGCGTCGGCAGCCAGAATAGCAGTGCAAAATGGAGAAAACAGCGCGATATATATTATAGCTATAAAGCGGGGCATCAATGCGCCGGTGGTGCGAGAGCAAAAATGATTTCACCCTGCTCGCCCCGGCGGGTCAAACGCACATACAAATGATCGTGCTCAATATCGCTCACAGGCAAGGCGCGGCGGAATACGCCCAGCGCCCCGTCCGGCATGGCCTGTTTCCAACCGGAGTGCTCGGTATGCACTTCCACCAATAAATCGTTCACAAAGCCGCGCTGCTGATGGTTGGCGATCAACAAGAATTCATTCATACCAACACGTGCCGGCGTCGGCTGCGTTTCCATGCTGATCGTAATATCCTGCCAGCTTTGCGGCTTGGGCGACCAGGATTGCTCATCCGCCGAGCAGGCGGACATCAGCAACGCAAGCAGGTACACGCCCATCAATCGCATCAACTTCCCTCCGCCGTGGCTGCATTGCGTACCAGATAATCGCGCACCACCGTCATATCCGCCGCCATCATCGGTGCGATTCGGCGCTGCACACGATGCTGTTGCATACGCGCAATCACGCTCGGCCATTCCGGAGCCGTATGCGCCGTGGTTCTGGGCGGCACATGGCATTCCGAGCACTGCGCCTGATAATTTTGAAAAGCAGGGCTATCCATTTCCGGGTAATCCACAGTCTGCCTGGGACTATTACCCGGATCGCAAGCCGCCAAAACCATCGCCAATAATCCCGCTAACAGCGCCGAAACTAAGCTCATTTATGCTGACCGCCGTGACCGGGCATATCAATATCATCATCTTCGTGATCTGAATCCAAGTGACCACCACGATCTGTGCCGTACAGATTGGTCATAAAAAAGACCACGCTGCCAGCCACGATGAAGTAGAGCACTGCATACAGATGTCCCATGGTAAACCACGGACGCGCATGGCCAGGCCGATCCCCCCAGAATGGGAGCGACAAACCAAACGCGACAACCAACACGCCGACAATCACGGCATAAAACCATTTGGGAACCCGCTTCTGGGATTTTGGAATATTCTCAACCAGCTCCCAGTCATCCATGCCCCGCTTTTCCAGACGATCCGCATCAGACTCATAGCCATAATGATCATCAGGCGTCTTGCCCCATTCCACTTTAGCGGCTTTCATCGGCTTCTGAACTTCATTCTTCTCTGTCATTTCACACCTCACAAGAAAACCTTTTACCACAGAGTACACAGAGGATAGTCAAAATCGATAACCACCGAATCCGGCTCTCCACCTCAATAGAGTATCTGGTTTACTCTGTGAAACTATGCGTACTCTGTGGTGAAATGCCTTTAACTATTCACCCGCCCGGCGCGAAGTGCGTCACATCGAACACATCCGACCAGCCATCATCCGCACGGGCAAACACGCGGAAACGATATAAACCCTTGGTTAGCGATTCATTGATGTGCAGCTTCACATCCTGCCTTCCAGCTGTCTCAAAATGCACCGTGTTTTTTTCCAGTTGATACACCCCGTCATCAAGCCCCTCGATACGGAACGTAATATCAGTCGGGTGATAAAGCTTATGCGCCACATTAATACGATAATCCAGTATCTTCGCGCCGTGCCATGCCTCGCTGCGATAAACCGAAAATTCATCGCTCTGGTACCCCACGATACCGATTACAAAGAATGCGCCCCCCAACAGCGTAGCCATGGACGATGCTTTGGCACGGGAAAAAAATGAGGCGACAGAGCCTCTATTCTCACCATGTCTGTCTTCTGCCCCCAACACAAAACTGAGCAGTCCAGGGCCGTGCATTTTTTTACTCTTGCTGTGCAATGCGTCACAGGCTGTCACACATTCGCCGCAATTGACGCAGGAATCAAACACTGCCGTCTGGCGTGGATCAATATCCAGAAAACAGGAATCGACGCAATAATGACAGCTTGCACAGTGATCGCTGCGACTGGCGTCATAATGAATATGCAGTGTTTCGCGGGTCTTGAACGAATGCTGCCAGACCCGGTAAATGCACATATATTTGCACATCAGATGCCTGATCACGGAAATATCGAGCAGAAACACCGCCACGCAAACCATATAAATCCAGTATAAACTACCTGCCAGTTGCGCATCTTCGGAAAACGTCACAAACGACCAGATCGCGGAAGGCGGAAAAAAGTAGAGCAATGGAATCAAGGCATACAACATGGACGGCAATAGCAAACCGATGCCCAGCAACAGATAATTCAGCACCGATTGCCGGCGCACCGCCACATGCATCTCATCACCGCTCATATCCATCATCTCGGCGCGACGTCCCAACAATTTATAGGTTAACATATTGGCATATTCCGATGCCGTATTCTGCGGGCACATCCAGCCACAAAAAATCGAACCGACCAGCGAATACATCATCACCAACAGGCTGGCGATAAACACCCAGAATCCCATGACAATAAAGATATCGGAGAACCAGATCTGCCGATCCAACAGAATAAACCCGCCTGCTGCCACATCAATTCGGAACAGGCCTGAGGTTGGAATCAGTACCAGAATCAACAGTGTCAGATACTGAACAACGCGACGAGCCGGATGTAATATGGTCGCTCCCGGTACATGTTCCTGTTGAATGGGAATTTGTTTTAACGCTTCATTAGCCGACATCGGCGCACTTTACCTCCAGCCTATACGAACATAAACAAAAAAGAGTGCTTCGGTCACTTTTAAAAATAAGGCAGGGATCCCTGATCCTCCCCCACGATTCCATTTTTTGTGAGGTAATGCGACCCGGGGATCAATAGAGTTGAGCTTCATGATATTGGGTATATAATCGTAGGCGCACGATGTCCGTTCCTGTACAGACTGATTTAATAGGAGATGTGTATGTTGATTACTTCACAAATTCAGCACAATGTAGCTACCATCGATGAAAATGCCTCCGCACTGGATGCAGCAAAACAAATGACCGAACGCTATATCGGTTCACTGGTTGTAACCGGGGCTTATGGTGTTAAGGGAATTTTCACCGAACGCGATCTGATGATGCGTGTTATAGGAGAAGGGCTTGACCCCGCTGAAATTAATGTGGGTGATGTAACTGATGAATCATTGGTAACAGTAAATCCGGACGAAGATGTTATTCGCTGCCTTGATTTAATGAAGGAAAACCATTGCCGACATCTGATCGTGTTTGATGGAGAAAGCTTCATCGGCATCGTTTCAGTACGTGATATGGTTGCACTGATGCTAGATGAAAAAGAAGCATTGATCGCAAGACTTCAGGAATATATCAGCAGCTAGGGAAGTGCTGATTAAACCTTTGATTTATGGTAATATCTTGATTATCGAACGGGGGGTTTAGAATGTCGAGACAAC
>JAUZQI010000018.1 GCA_030951095.1 Mariprofundus sp.
ATCGAGAATCAGGGCCCGGGCCGAATCGGCGACATCTGTAGCGATTTCCACACCACGATTCATCGGCCCCGGATGCATGACCAGACATCCTTCAGCGGCTGCTTTTAAACGTTTGCGATTCAGACCATAGGCTTCGTGATATTCGCGAATGGAAGGAAAACTACAGTTATCCGTTAAACGCTCAGTCTGCATGCGTAACATATACAGGATATCCGAGCCCGGAATCGCATCATCGAATTCGTGAAACACTTCGCAGCCGAAACGTTCAATCTCGGCCGGCATCAGCGTCTTGGGCGCGACAAGACGCACCTGATAACCCATCAGTCTGGCGGCCAGCAGATGCGATCGCGCCACTCGTGAATGAGCGATATCGCCGACAATGGTCATCGTTTTGCCGATATAACCACCGGCGCAGCGCAGTGTGAGAAGATCGGTGAGAATCTGGGTGGGGTGTTCGTGGGCACCGTCGCCTGCATTTACAATCGAGGTATGGCCCAGATAATCGGCCAGAAATTCGCAGGCACCGGAAACGGAATGGCGAATCACCAGCACATGCGGTTGCATGGCCGCCAGCGTCTGACCGGTATCCAGCAGCGATTCCCCTTTTTTGGTGGCGCTGGTAGCGGCGGAAATATTGATAACATCGGCTGACAAGCGTTTACCTGCCAGTTCGAAACTGGTGCGGGTGCGGGTGGAGTTTTCAAAGAACAGGTTGATGATGGTCTTGCCGCGCAGTGTTGGCGCTTTTTTCAGTGGTCGACGGTTGATATCAATAAACGATTCACCGAGATTCAGTAAATACTCGATCTGTTCATTGTCCATATCTGCGATGCCGAACAAATGCTGCAAAGGGCGCATTATTTCACCTGCCTTTGTTCAATACGCCATATTTCAGCGGTAATCAAATCCACCGTACAATCGGCCGGAGCTGCATGAAGCAGACCCGTACAATGCGCACAGATCGGCAGTTGTCGACCGCCCCGGTCTACCAGTACGGCCAGCCGGATGGATGCCGGACGTCCGTAGTCGAATAACACGTCCATAGCTGCTCGAATCGTTCTGCCGGTATACAGTACATCGTCCACCAGCCAGATATGTTTGCCGCTGACATCGAAGGGTAAATCACTGGGCCGCACTTCAGGATTCGGGCCAATGGTATCGAGATCGTCACGATAAAAGCTGATGTCGAGATTGCCACGGCAAACACTGCTGCCAGCCTGTTCAAGTCGTTGTTGAATGACATCGGCAACTTTGGCTCCGCCACGCTGGATGCCGATCAGACAGACTTCAGTCTCAGCCACCCGATCGGCTATTTCACTCGCCATCTGATCCAGTGCAGTCGCTACCGCCTGATGTTCGAACAGAACAACTTTACTCATGATTTCAACTCCGGATGGGCCGATAAAAAGTCTTCGAGAATCACTGCTGCAGCGGTTTGGTCGAGCTTTGTCTTCACTTTTTTCTCGTTGAGGCCCTGCGCAAAAAGACGTTCCTTGGCCGTCCAGGTCGAAAGTCGTTCATCCTGAAAAACAACGGGTAGCGAGCATACGACTTCCAGATCCCGGATCGCTGCACGGGCATCAGCCGCCTGCACGCCTTCGCTGCCATCCATGTTTTTTGGCAGTCCCGCCACAATTCCCCTAGAACCGTATTCACGAATCAGTTTGAGTAGTTGTTTGGGCCAGCCCTGATCGCGGCGTTGCAGGCAAGTCAGGCCACGGCAGGAAAAAGCCATGCGATCACATACTGCTACACCGATACGTTTCATACCGACATCCAGCGATATCAGCGGCAATTGTATATTTTCGGGCATAGAATCAGGCGGGGAAAGGGGGGCATCTGCTCCGGGGGCGAGCGTCACTGGATCAGTAGTTGAGCAGAATGCGGCTGTCATCAAATCCGAGATTCTGCAATGTTTCCGTGCAGGCGTCCACCATGGCGCTCATGCCGGCCAGGCATGCCACCGAATTGGCACCGTCCAGGGCATCGCTCTGGAGTGCATGCTGTACATATCCAATCGGGCCATCCCAGCTTTCATGTCCCATCTCCAGCGAGATGGAAACCTCGATATTATGCTTTGCCAGTTCATCAAGTTCATCCGTCAACAGCTGGTGCATTTCGGTGAGAAAACCGGCATAAATGACAACTCTGCCATAATCCTCACGGTGATGAACAATATTGAGACAAACACTATGCAGTGGTGCAATACCGGTGCCGGCACCTATCAAATAGACGTTATTACCCTTGAATGGTGTCAGGTCAAAGCCTTTGCCCATCGGCCCTTCCACTTCGAGCTGGGCACCGACTTCGATATCACACAGGTACGACGACAACGGGCCGGCATCCTTTATGAAAAATTCGAATACCTGCGGATCATCGGGTGCGGAGGCGATGGCAAAATAACCGGGGGCCGGATCATTGATGCCGGGCAGGCCAATCAGTACAAACTGACCGGGAAGAAATGAAGCCAGTGTTCCGGCCACTGGCTCCAGTGTTAACTTAATCACAGTGTCCTTGCAGTTAGCGGTGGTTTTACGGATATTTTCTTTCACCCGCATTCGATATGTAGAAGGATGTTGCACCAGAATATCGACCTCCGAACTCTTGCCTGACAATTCTGTCAGATAAGGAAGCTGTATTGGATAGAAGGGGAGCCTAAGATGCAAGCATCAAAATGTCTGGAATTAAGAATTCCTGCGGTCGATGTCACAGAGAAGGTCTTTGAGTCTCTGACCTGTGGACTCGGAGCCGTTGGGCTGGCCGAAGAAACCGATGTCGATTCCGCTTTTACAGAACGTGTCGGCTGGTTTGTTATCGATAATAATGAGGCTGACCTGCGCCAACAGATCAGCATTGCTGCACTGGCTCAGGGGCTTGTATCGGATAGCATGACGCTCAACACGCTGGAACAGCAGAACTGGGAAACCGCCTGGCAGAAAGACTGGCAGACTATACCCGTTGGAAAAAACCTGTGGGTGCGCCCGTCCTTCTGCGATGCGCCGACAGACGGGCGAATCGATATTGTGCTCGATCCCGGCATGGCTTTTGGCACCGGCACACATCCGACTACACAGCTTTGCCTGGAAGCGATTGAGCGATTCTGCACAGAACATTCACCAGCCACGTTGCTCGATATGGGGGCAGGTTCCGGTCTTCTGGCGATTACTGCACTGAAGCTGGGCGTGGATTCCGCCCTGGCTGTCGATATGGAAAAGGATTCGGTGCAAGCATGCCATACCAATGCTGCCATCAATGGCGTTCATCTGGATGTCAAACTGGACGACAGCCCGCCACATCAGACGTTCGATCTGGTTGTTGCCAACATTCTCGCCGCTCCACTGGTCTGGATGGCTAAAGAGTTGGCCGCCACTGTTGGCGATCAGCTGATTCTTTCCGGTCTGCTGGGTACGCAGGTGGATGATGTTACAGCGGCTTATGTGGCGGAAGGGCTCACTGAAGTTCGTCGTGACAGCCAGGGTGAATGGGCCTCGGTTGAATTGAAACGCTGACGCGTTATTTCCGGCGACTGGATCCCGGGTTTTACATCCGGTTGATGCCGAACCCATATTGGCTGAGAGGATTTTGCCGTTTCCAGTGTATCCAGCCAGTGCTGCCAGAGTTTGAAATAGGGCCGCTTGGAAACCACATCGAAATCGTTATGGCCGCCGGGGAAGGCACCGCGCAGTTTCGGCCCGTGGTGAGCAGCAAAAACTCGATCTGCCATGCCCTCGGGAATAATCTCATCCGATTCGGCGCTTATCAGCAGTAGCGACACGCTGGATTCACGTACGGCAGCTTCTGTATCCAGCCGTGTTTTGACAAACCAGCGCAATGGCAGCCAGGGATAATATGCTGCCGACATATCGGGGATATTGGTAAACGGAGCTTCCAATGCCAGTCCTGCAGGGTTTACCTCTGCGGCCAGCTTTGCGGCTACTGCGCAGCCCAGACTGCGTCCGGCAATAATGATTTTGTCAGGATCGATGCCGTTTTTCTTCACCAGTAGCGCCCATGCTGCCTTTGCATCGGCATCCAGCCCTGCTTCGCCCGGTGTGCCCTCGCTGAGGCCGTAGCCCCGGTAATCAAATGCAAATACTGCCAGCCCCATCGCATGCCAGAGGCGATACTGGCGGATGCGATCACTCACATTTCCACCGTTTCCATGCAGATGCAGCAGCGTGAACCGCGCATGCGCATGTGGCATGTACCAGCCATGCAAGGCAACGCCATCCTCACTTTTAAATCGGATATTACGAAACGAAAGGCCGGCATTATGCGGCGTTTGAGTCAGCTCCCGGGTCGGAAAGTAGAGGTAATCATTCTCGAAGTTCACCATATAGCCCACGGTACCGCCAATACCGAGCAGCAGAATAACGAACAGTCGAAGAAGAGTTTTCATGTCTCTAATAATCGCTTTTTGAGTATTGATTGCATATCACGCCGACCATCGCAGACAATATGGATATACACAAGCTGTTAGCTGGCGAGGCATCGTATCACACAACTGTTTATGGAGTTATTTGTGCCCGGGATAACTGTTATCAATCAGTTTTTCTGCTCCGGAAAAAACCTCTTTGGAGGTAATGGTTTTTCCAACAGATATTTCCTGCTCTCCCATCGCCAGAATTTTCAATAATGCCAGCGTTTCCTGTGTCTTTTCATGCTCCTGAATGCTCTGCACAACAGCCCGGGCTGAAGTTTGATGATGCTGTGAAGCTCGACGGTTGGATTCGAAGGCGACTGCGCATGTGCTACTGGAAACAGTGGCGCAGACCCAGACGCCGAATTCGGGAGCTGATCAAGCTGGGAGTTGGAAAACGCGATGCCATCAATATGGGGTTATCGCGCAAAAGCTACTGGCGCTTGTCGAAAACGTTGGCTACGAACAATGGGTTGAGCAATACACACTTTGAAAAGATCGGTCTCATTTCCGTGCGCACGCTATG
>JAUZQI010000180.1 GCA_030951095.1 Mariprofundus sp.
TTATGGACGGGCCGCCAAAATAAAACGCGTAAGTGTTTGATTTTGTGAGTGAAGGAAAAATGACACTTTTTTCTTCATGTATTGAATAAGTGAATGGAGACACTTATTCCGAATTTCCCCTAAGAATACCCTGAAAAACTCAGCGCATTCGCGTGGCTCATGGGCTGGTCGCCGCAACCCGACAGGGGTAGTAAGGCTGAATCGATGTGCCACGAATCATAATCAATCACGTAAATGGTTGCTTGAGTTTCCTGAACCCGGACTATTCATGAATCGGTGTGATGATCGTGCAGGGCATTTATTCGCAACGGATTTTTTCGATGGAGGCCATAGCTATGTTTACGGACGCCAGAGGAAAAGTTCGTTGCGGACAAATGAATCAGCGACCAAGAAAGTGCCTCGGATATCGAACACCTCATAAAGTCTTCAACTCAGCTAAAAGTGGTGCACTTGCAACTTGAATCCACCACATTCACTGGCTGGATATCGTTTCAAGGATGTCTTCGCCGCGATATTGCAAGGCTTCGGCAATATGGCCGGCATCCACTTCCTTCGAGTTGGCCAGATCGGCAATGGTACGTGCCACTTTGAGAATGCGGTGATAGCTGCGGGCGGAAAGTGAAAAGCGGTTCATGGCAGTATCAAGCAGTTTTGCACCCTCTGTATCCGGCCTGGCATAACGCTCTATTTCCTCTGTGCTCATGCGGGCGTTTGTGCGTCCTTCACCCAGGCGTTTATATTGCAGTTGCCGGGCAGTCTGTACGCGCCCGGCAATGACAGCGGAGGATTCACCGGCCTGCATACCGGCCAGTTCTTGCCGGTCAACCGGGGGCACGTGAATTCTCAGATCAAAACGATCCAGTAACGGGCCTGAAATACGGCTGATATATCGTCTGATTTGTGAAGGTGAACAACGGCATGCCTTGGTCGGATGGCCGAGATAACCACAAGGGCACGGATTCATGGCGGCGATCAACTGAAATCGGGCAGGAAATTCTGCCGAATCAGCTGCACGGGCGATATGCACACGTCCATCTTCAAGCGGCTGTCGCAATGTTTCCAGCACCACACGCTTGTGTTCGGGCAATTCATCGAGAAATAGAATGCCATGATCAGCTTTGGAAATCTCGCCGGGCCTGGGATTGCTGCCGCCGCCGATTATAGCAACATCGGAAGCGGAATGGTGTGGTTGTCTTAACGGCGGCAGCAGACTCATGGGCTGGCGGGATGTATCACCGGAAATACTGTAAATACGAGTGACATCCAGGGCTTGTTCCATGGTCAGCGCTGGCATGATGCCCGGGAGTCGTTGCGCCAGCATACTTTTTCCAACACCGGGAGAACCGGTCATCAGAAGATGATGGGTGCCGCTGGCTGCAATTTCCAAAACGCGTCGTGCCTGTTGCTGCCCCCGGATATCAGCCATGTCCGGCATATTTTCGGGTATTGCATGGGTCAGTACAGTTGATTCGGCTACATCCAGAGGGTGGCTGCCGCCCAAGTGCCGTGCTACGGCCAGCAGGTGCTCTGCCGGGAATACATTCATCCCCTGAACAGCTGCAGCTTCCGTTACATTTTCTGCAGGTACAATGATATCTTTGAAACCATTAGAACGCGCAAATAGTACCAGAGGGAGGACACCGTTGACGGGGTTCAGTCGGCCATCCAGTGCCAATTCACCGATCAAGAATGGCAGTTTAACTTTGATGTTGGTTTTTTTCTGAGCCGATAAACGGAGTCGTTTTTCACTGCCTTGTTCAATGTCAATCTGCCCGGATGCCATCAGCAGCCCGATGGCGATGGGGAGATCGAAATGGGAACCATCCTTGCGTTTATCAGCCGGAGCCAGATTGACAGTGATTCGACGCAGCGGGAATTCAAATCCGGAATTAACAACTGCCGCACGTACCCGGTCGCGCGCCTCACGCACGGCCGCTTCGCCCAGTCCAACCAGCGTCCAGCAGGGCAGGCCTCTGGACAGATCGACTTCAACATCAACAGCTTCGGCATCAAGACCGCGCAAAGAGGCGCTGGATAATCGGGCTAACATGATGCCAGCCTAAAGCCTGTCAGTTGATAAATCACGGGCGAATCAACGGAGTAAACAAAAAAGTGCAATGCGATAGGACAGTTATTTCTAAATTCACCAACCTAGCATCTGTAGATGTCAGTAATTATGTACTATGTCCCCGGAATTACTTTCATTGTTTCTAGCATTAAATGCAGTTTTACCTGCTTTCGTTTTTAGGCTTTTTTCCAGATCACTAGCAGCTTGTTTCACATCGGCAGCTCGCATGTCTGGGTTCTGCCGTTTTATGGCATTTCTCAAATACTCCCGCTTTTGCTGTTTCGTCCCCCTTAAAACAAAAGGGATTTGACAGTCTAATGGGTCATTAAACTTGGAAGGTGAAACACAGTAAAGCTCAGAATCAACGATCAATCTTTTCAGCCTGCTCTCACGGCCAGACATAGTAGAGTACCTGTACAGCTGTTTAGGTATGCTCCTAAGCAGTGTATTAATTTGCTCTGTTGAACTATCTGTTTGCTGCAACTTTATTTCACTTGGCTAGTAAAGTGGTTTAATATGATAAACCTGTGTCCGGGACAGATCGACCTCAACATCCACTGCTTCGGCATCGAGGCCGCGCAGGGATGCGGAGCCGAGGCGGGCTAGATCGGAAGAGCGTCGT
>JAUZQI010000181.1 GCA_030951095.1 Mariprofundus sp.
TATCTGTTTCAACCCTGCTCAGGGCAATACGTTCCAGCAGGTGCGACAAATTATCCTCTAACACCGACGGATAGCTGAATGTATGCTGCTCCGCATCGGCATGCATTTGTTTCAACCTCTTGATTGCAGCCGCATGCTTTACATCTCTCTCGACATATTTCTCCAGCCCGAGAATAGCCACCACTTCATCGCTGCTGAAACACTTTTTCTCAACAAATTTTCGGTGCCCGCCACAAGCGATCAATATTCTCAGGGCCCACAAATAGATGATATTGTATTCCACTGGCCCGGTTGCAAGCATTGTCTTGTTGATCTGCTCTTGCTTTGCATGCTTTTGCACTCGGTCTGTGTGCTGTTTCGTGGTCATCAATCTCACCTCTCATCATTCGATATGAGAGATAATACGCTACCATGCGACATTTCAAGTCGCATAAGAAACGTAGCATAGACCCAATATTTAACCCGGATTATCATACAAACTGCTGCGTGCTCTGTGGTGCGGGTTGTGAATATTTCGATGATGTCACGCAGGTCTTTAGACGTTATGATGCGGCAACTTTTTTATGGGGGCTTTAATATGGCGTTACAAGGCAACATGGTGATCGGTCAGTCGGGCGGACCAACCGCAGTGATTAACCAGTCTTTGGTGGGAGCGGTGCTGGCAGCGCGCAAGCATGCGGATATTACCGGTATTTTGGGGGCGAAACACGGCATTGCCGGCATCATGAACGAAGATTTTATTGATCTGACCACGCAGAGCGAAGAAGAACTGGAAATTCTGGCGACTACACCGGCAGCAGGTTTGGGCTCGGTGCGCTTGAAGCCGGGTAAGGCAGAGTGTGAGCGTGTATTTGAAGTGTTCAAAAAGAACGATGTGCGTTATTTCTTTTATGTCTGCGGCAATGATTCAGCAGAGACCGCGCACATTATTGCCGAGATGGCCAAAGAGGCCGATTACGATTTTTGCACTATCCATATTCCCAAGACCATCGATAACGATTTGAAAGTCACCGATCACTGTCCGGGATATGCTTCTGCGGCGCGTTTCGTAGCGCTGGCTTTTATGGGTGATGATCGTGACAACGCAGCGCTGGCCGGCATCAAGATTAATATTGTCATGGGTCGGGATGCAGGGTTTTTGACTGCGGCATCCGCTCTCGCCAGGCAGTGTGATGGCGATGGCCCGCACCTGATTTATGTGCCGGAGCGTACCTTTGATGTGGCGCAGTTTCAGGCCGATGTGAAAGCCACGGTTGCAAAATATGGACGTTGTCTGGTGGCTGTGTCTGAAGGCATTAGCAATGCCGATGGAGAACCGGTGATGACTACGGGCGAGCGCGATTCGCACGGTAATTTGCAGTTGTCAGGTTCCGGGGCGTTGGGTGATTTCCTATCCGGCAAAGTGAAGGAAGCCTATGCAGGCGAGAGCGTGCGTGTGCGCGCTGATACGTTTGGTTATCTGCAACGTAGCTTTCCGACCATTATATCGCCGATTGATGCGCAGGAAGCACGCATGGTGGGAGAACATGGCGTGAATCATGCTGTGGCAACCGGTGAGCCGGGTTCAGTTGCGATTCGCCGCCTTTCCAGTCAGCCGTACGCCAGCGAGTGTTTTGTTACACCGCTTTCCACTGTGGCGCGCGAAGCCACCGAGTTGAAAGATGAATATATCAACGCGGAGGGTAATGATGTCACTCAGGACTGGATCGATTATGTATCTCCATTGGTTGGAGAATTACCCAAAATGGGCAAGCTGTTCTGATGCCCTGACAGGCTTCGATAAACAGGGCTTCAATTTGGTAGCCCTGTTTATCATTAAGGAGATGCTGATTTATTGCCATCCTGGCAAAAATCAGCCCGCTTAGGCAAAAGCGTCATTTTGCCTTCGCTTACAAATCAGACCACTTACGTGATAAATTTTGGTGACCCGTCCATGGGTCGCGAGGATATTCTGACTTTTTCAGAGTATCCTTAAGTCAATGCTGGCCAGGATATTGTATACGGCGAGATGGGCGCAGGCACAGCCCGGATTAATCACTCACTTTCTTTCTGAGTGATATTAATAAACTGCGCTTGTTTTTGCTTTCCAGCCGCCGTTTGACGGAACGCCGTGATTTGCGTGTTGGCCTTCGTTTTTTTGGGACAATAATTGCTGCGCTAATCAGTTCATGCAGCCGGTTCAATGCATCTGTTTTGTTTTTATCCTGGCTGCGGTACTGCTGAGCCTTGATGATGATCACGCCGTCGCTGTTGATGCGGCGGTCTCTTAATTGCAGCAGTCGTTCTTTGCAGTCTTCTGGCAAAGACGATGCCCTGATATCAAAACGCAGATGGATAGCGCTGGATACTTTGTTGACGTTTTGCCCACCGGCACCCTGTGCACGAATGGCGTGCATGTCGATTTCATCGTCGGTGATGATGATTGAAGGCGATATTGCCAGCATGCCTAAGCCTCTCTCTTAGAATAACAAAATGGAAGATTTTACCATTTTATTATTCAATCGTTGGGTAGTAGTAACGCGACTTGCATCGCTATTCATGATTCATCGGGAATAATGATTTATCAGGAATAGCCGGATCGAATTGAATCATCATGGCGCTGTAAATTCTCTGATCGAATAACGATCTGCAGCCGTGATATCTTTAAAAATGAACTGCGCGGTTTTCCCTTTATAGACAGAATCGGAGAGCCATTGCTGTTCGTCTTCGATGGCTGCATCGGGGACGGAGATGCTCCAGACCCCTTTTTTGCCTTGATAAGTGAATTCCGGTAACCAGCGGTAACCGCGCGTTTTTAAATCGTCTTTTTTCTCAAATGGGGCGCGAAAAGCAAAAAAACGCCGACTCTTTTCTCTGGCGCTGGCGAGCAGCGTAGCCATGGCCAGTTTTCCAGAGCAGGGCAGGGGTTTGGTCAACACATGAAGGGTTGCCTGAGCATCATTGACAGCACGATGTCCGTCGAAAAAGAAACCCAGCTTGTAAGCAATATAATCCAGTTTCAGGCTGGATATGTCTTCATCCATCCACAGGATATCACTGAACGTGCAGGCCCAGTTGCTTTTGCTGACGACAGGCAGGCGCCGTTCAAGCATCTGGCGGTCAAATGCGGCATTGTGGGCAATGATCAAGTCCGCCTTTTCCAGCCATACATTGGCACCATCTTCATCCAGATGTTGACCGGCCAACATTTCATCTGTGATTCCGGTGATTTGTTTGACGATATCCTCGAGCGGTTCGCCCGGGTCTTCAAATGCATCGTAAGTATGCAGGATTCGGTAAATTAGACCGGAGCCTGCATCATATTCAAATGCGACAAATCCCAGCTCAATGATTTTATCATTGTCCGTATCCAGACCTGTAGCCTCGGTATCAATCACGATGCCGATTCGGGCCGTGGACGGTTCTCCATGCCAATAACGTTCGGGAGCATTCAGTCGCTGAATCACCCTGTACTGATCCGATTGTTCCAGATACGCAATGGCCTCGACATCGTTCATGGTTACTCCTCCCTTTTGATGAATCGAATAATATGTCTGCGAGCCTTTTTGTCAGGACGTTTATTCGGAGCAGGGGAAGATACGGCATAAAACTTGCGTAACTGTTTCTGTTCCTCACGTGCGGCAATGCTTTGTTCAGTCTCCTGATACAGGGACTGTGCCACAGTTGCCGAGCCACGTTTTTCAGCCAACCCGGTGACAGTGACGATGAACAATTCCTGTCCTCGCTGGATGCGTAGTTCATCACCGGCTTGAATGGCTTTGGATGCCTTGATGCGTTCTCCGTTCATGTGAATGTGGCCGCCATTGACCATTTCGGTAGCAAGGCCGCGTGTCTTGAAAAAACGGGCTGCCCACAGCCATTTATCTATACGAACACTGACAGCCATTAGAGCTTGGTAATGGTCGGAGTAATTTCCAGCGACTGTTCGCCATTGGAGAGCAGGGTGGTGCCATCGGCAATAGTGAATTGCAACTGCATGGTGCGCTGGCTGAAGCCGGCCAGTGAAGTAACCGTGGCATCGTCGATATTGAAAATACGCAGGTTGGAGAAACGCTGCAGTTTAGTTTGCATCTTATGCCACCATGCATCTGCCCCGGTTCTATTGTATGTGTAGATGATGACTTGATTAGCGCGGCCACAGGCACGGCGAATGCGTTTTTCATCGGGTTGCCCCAGATCAATCCATAATTCAACTTCATTACTGAAACTCTTCTGCCACAGGTCGGGTTCATCCTCGCTGCTCAGTCCTTTGGTGAATGAAAGTCTTTCGTGTGCATGCAGGACAAAAGCCAGAATACGAAGCATCATGCGTGCATCATTTTCCGACGGGTGGCGTGCAATCGTCAGCGCATGGTCATGATAATAGTTGCGATCCATATCGGTGATCTGGAGTTCTGCTTTAAAAATCGTCGATTTAATGGCCATGGATAGCTTCTAGGTAGAAGTCGTCAGAATGGCAAGTGCAATCGTTATAACAATCGTTATAGCATTCACCATTGCAGCTATTCATGACTGATTCTGACAGAGTAGCGATGGCAGAGTGCTACATTTTTTTAAAGCAAATGTTGGGGATGATCGTGCATATTTGCATTGCCCGATCAATTGAAATGGTTTTGAATGTCAATGATGAAACGGCTGCTTTTTCAGGCTTCCGGCAAGGCCGGTTATCGTTTGAGATAAAGCCATATCCGAAAGGCAGGAGAAACCATGAAAACAATTTGTTATGACATCATCTCTTTCAACAGAAAAAAGCTTGAGTTGAAAAAATGCCCGGATTGTCATTCTAACCTTAAGACTTGTGACCTGGATCATTCGGAAGCTTCCCGGGTGTTTTGTCAAAAAGCTTCCATGCCGGTTATTTCAACAAAGCTTATCGAGTGTTCTGATTGTGGTTGGTGGGCAGTGAGAGAATTACGGTTGGACAATGAATTATATTATCCCCCGGTTGAAGAATTTATTGTCATGGATGCTTCCAAAATTGATTCTGACAAGCCCGGGTTTCGTACAGTTTCAAAGCAGGATGGTCCTGCTCCATGGGAGCAGGTACTCACCGATAAAGTATATTGGGGAAACTGCGAGATCATGTCATCCAGAGATGCAGTAGAATTATTTGGTTCTGCCCAGATGCTGCTTCCTAAAATATCCGGCATTTCAGGCAAGGGTGTGGTCAACAGAGTGAAATCTTTTGCGCCGGTATTATTTCCTATCCTGGTTATCATTTTGATTGGATTGATAGGAATGTTTCTTTGAATCAGGAAACTCCGGAGGAGCCGGGTTTTCAAATTACATTGCCGTCGTGATCGTAGCAGGCACCAATATTCAAAATAACAGGCGGTTGATTTGAACGTTTAAGACGTTAACTTCCATATCCTTTCAAAACTACGCTTTCTTGGAGCTAAATAATGAGCATTGAAGATCAGATTTCAGGATTCAGGACACGCGCCGAGGACTACACTCATCGTCTGGACTCCATGCGGAGGTCACTTTGACGTCGATGCCAAAGAGGAGGATCTGCGCGAGCTAAACGCGCGTATTGAGGATCCGAGCCTGTGGGATGATCAGGCTGAGGCACAGAAGTTGATGCAGGAACGCGCCCGCGTTGAAAAAGTATTGAAGGAATACAAGCAGGCGATGAGTGATCTCGATGATGCCAGCACGCTGTTTGAGATGGGTATTGAAGAGGGGGATCACGATTCCCAGGTCGAAGCCGTGGAAGTGCTCGATAGTGTACGGCCACAGCTTGAAGGCTTGGAGTTGGCGCAAATGTTGGGTGGTGAAACTGATATGGAATCGGCATTCCTTGATATCAATGCCGGCTCGGGTGGTACCGAGGCGCAGGACTGGGCCGAGATGCTGTTGCGCATGTATTTACGCTGGGCCGAGCGCAAGGGTTTCAAGACTGAGCTAATGGAATGCACTTATGGTGAAGAAGCGGGCATCAAATCAGCGACGGTATCGATCAAGGGTGATTATGCTTATGGTTTTCTGAAAGCTGAAATCGGTGTGCACCGGCTGGTGCGAAAGTCACCGTTTGATTCTGGTAATCGTCGTCATACCTCATTTTCATCTGTATTTTCATTTCCTGATATTGACCGTGATATTGATATCGAGATTGATCCGGCTGATGTGCGCACCGATACCTATCGCGCCTCCGGTTCCGGCGGTCAGCATATCAATAAAACGGATTCGGCAGTGCGCTTGACGCATATTCCGACCGGTGTGGTGGTGCAATGTCAGAATGATCGTTCCCAACACAAGAATCGCGATGCCTGTTGGAAAATGCTCAAGGCACGTCTGTATGAACTGGAAATCGAAAAGCAGCAATCGGAAAAGCAGGCCATGGAAGATACCAAAACCGATATTGGCTGGGGTCACCAGATTCGCTCATATGTGCTGGATCAGTCGCGTATCAAGGATTTGCGCACCGGTATGGAGACAGGCAATACGCAGGCATTTCTGGATGGAGATATTGATGCCTTCATTCAGGCTGAACTGATGGGTGTTCGCCGGGGCGATAACAGCGAACAACAATGACGGTGTTATAGTACGAAAAAAGACCAGAGCAATGTAACTTGTGATATGGGTCACGTAACTTGCCGTAAATTAAAGAAAATTATGCTATTCCTTAAAAAAATATAATGCCATTCTAATCATCTTCTCATGCACGAATCCCATTATTGCGCCATCTGATTCCAAAGGAGGTTTACGATGGAAATCAAAAAGGCAATGAATAATTATCTCGCAGCTATTGAAAAGAAGTTCGGTGCGGATGCTCGTAAAAATACGCGTCTGGAGCATCGCGGCGGCTTGAACTTTTTCCTGAAGAAGGCTGAAGCAAGACATGGACAGGTTGTTGATCTTGGTAATCTGACACTGATGACCAGACACATTCAGACTGCTGCCTGAAGCTGGTATACAATATTTCTCCTCTCCGAGGCCGGGTTATTCCGGCCTCTTTTTTTATGCTTTCAAAAGCCCTCCGGCGGGTGTGCGTAGCGATTCAGTCGCACGTGTTATGAAAGATGCTTACAATGACAGAGTCTGACCATTGATTTTAAGCCATGCAGTTGCTTCCCGACAGGCCGGGGAAATCGATTGAACCAGAGTCCGGAATTCTTTCGAGTGATTGGGGTGGTGTAAATGGCAGAGTTCATGCACCACGACATAATCAACCACCCAATCAGGAGCCATAATCAGGCGCCAGTTAAAATAGATTCTGCCATCATGGTGACAGCTTCCCCAGCGACTTTTGTAGGATTTTACTCCAACAGAGGCTGGATGTTTGCCGATGATGGCTGCGAAGAAATAGCTGCGGGCATGAAAATGAACGTCAGCCTGCTGCTGATACCAGCGGCAGATTTGTCTGTGCGTTGTATCCGGATCAGGTGAGGGGTGAGAAACCAGCAGGTCACTTTCGCTGTGTTGAACCGAACGTTTACCCTGTTGGATATGCAGGCTGTAAGATTTTCCGAGCAGATGGAACTGTTCACCCGGCGTAAATGTTTTCGGAACATATGCAGCTTTAATTTCACGGTTGAAATACAGTTTCCTGTGAATCCAGTTGCTTTTATCCTGCACCAGACTGGCAATTCGTTCGGCAGGCATGCGGACTGGTGCCAGCACTTCAATGCGGTTATCCGATCTAATGACGATGCTGACAGTTTTTCGTTTGGAACTACGCTTGATCGCGTATTCAATGTTCACGATATTTCCACGATCAGACCTGATCGACCGGGTTATTGTGATTCAGGTTCAATGATATGGTGAGCATCGCAATATTGGCAGGATACGGTGATCTTGCCGGATTTATCCATTAGTGACGCCAGCTGTTCAACTGGAAAGTTTTTCACGGCCTCTGCCATCTTTTCAGGGCTGCAATCGCATTGATAGCGATAATCATCAGTTCCGGCCAGTTTGCAGCGCAAATTTTCAAAATAGGCCAGCAATGATTCAGACGATTCATATTCCAAAGCCTGATCCGGGATTTTGGCCATGCTCTCAACAGCTTTGAACCAGTGCTCATCATCGCAGCCCGGCATGGCTTCAATCATCATCGCGAGATCGCCATGCAGAATGATATCAGAGCGAATTTGTACCGACTGATTCAGATAATGAATTAAATGGTCGGCCAGAAAATCTGAATCGTGTTCGATGGTAGAGATATAAGGTTGTCCGACCCCCAGATCACGCACAGTGGAAAGGCGAATCGGTGATCCCATCCAGCTGTTCAGGCCAGCCGCTCCGGTATGATGGATGGCAGTTTGGCTTTCCTGCCAGTTGAGATAACCACGCACGGCGCCACAGCGTGCTTCGACCAGTATACGTTGCAGCGGGGCAGGGGAGGTGGCATCGAGCTGTAATACCTGACGCATGCCCCCTTTACTGATCGACAACAGCAGAATCGAGGCAAGTAGCGTCTGGTCAAACAGCCTGGCAACCTGCCCATTCAATCCATGGATGCGATTGGCTTCGGAAAACAGGTGTTGCGCCCGTATCATCACACCCCGGCAGTGTGCTTCCGGTAACAGGAAACGGATTAATTGATCTGTGTTTTCAGCCATGTATGAACCTCGGTAAGTGAATCGAAGCAGCGTGATGCGCCAACCTCGGTGAGTTCTTTAGCCGAGAAGGCATCGCACAATCCCACTGCACAGCTACCGGCTCGGACAGCCGATTTCATATCGGCAATGCCGTCCCCGACCATAACCGTATGTTCAGGGTTCAGGTCCAGCTGATGGCAGGCAAGCAGCACCGGCCCGGGATCAGGCTTTTCCGGGCGGCCATCCATTTTACCAATGACGACATCAAAATATTTCGTCCAGTTCAATGCATCCAGTTGTGCATCGGCGCGCATCTGGCTTTTGCTGGTGACAATGGCCGTTGGAATACGGTTGTCCTGCAACCACTGAAACAGTGTTTCCGCACCTGTTAACGGTTTAATTTTCTCCAGATAATCTTCATC
>JAUZQI010000182.1 GCA_030951095.1 Mariprofundus sp.
ATAGTCTGTCGACTATACTGTCATATATGATCGTTCGATTTGTATTGATATTTTTTCTGGCGTTGTTTGTGTCCGGCGGAGTGGTTTGGTCAGAAGTGGATGTGCAAACAGGACAGTTCCGGTCATGGATTGATCAGTTCAAACAATCACCACGTGGCCCGTTCGATAGCGTGAACTGGTTTTGTAAAGATGGGCTTATTTTACCCCCCAAGAAATACGCCTGCCGAGAACATGGTGGCGGGATTCAACATGGGGTATGGAATTTCCGTACGATTCTGATGCGGGAGAACGGTTATCTTGTCGGCAACCTGCTTTCTGCAATAAAACCGGAAGATTTTACAGGCCCTGATGCGCAGCTCGATGATTTGAAACAAATTCTGCTGGAACAGTTTTTGGTTCGAGTGAACGATGGCTGGGTTTTTCGTCAGGCAAGGTTTTACCGTGGGGCGATACAGGCTGAAGCCGAGCAGGATGCGGCCAGTAAAATCCTGCTTGCCATGTTGGGGGATCCTGTCTGGCTGACATCCGAACGATTTTTATTACTGCGTGAAGCTGCCCGTTTGCTACCCCTCTCCGTGGAGCCTGCGCTGGGTGTGAAGATTCGGCAGGCAGCCTCCGATATCTCGGAAAAAGACAATGAATTTCAGGCTCTGCGTGTCAAGATACACAGTCTTCCTGACCGGGGTGATTCGGCAAGTGTACGGGCCTATGCACGTAATCGTGGTCAGGTTGATTTGCAGGGCTTATATGAATCGCTGGCTACTGATCTGGATGCTTTATATGCGCCACGGGCATCTATTCTACGGCTAAAGAAACTGGCCGCTGAGTCGACCAACCAGCAATTTAAACAGAAAATAGCAGAAACCATAGATGCACTTCATCAGGCCAACGGTATGACTGATGCCATAGCCGTAGCTACCTCCAGATCCCTCATATTTCGCAATATCCTGTTACACAAAAACAGTTATACGGTATACAACCGGTTGCGTTTGTTGCGGGCTTCACTGATTCTTGAGCAGGAAATTTATGTGCTGGGAAACCAGTTGATTAAAATTTCGGAAAGAACAAACCGTGCAACCCGCCTTGGCTGGTTGCGATACCTGGGTGATGCATTGCATGCAACAGGATTATTATCTGACCGTCAGTGGCAATCAGCCCGTTCTGAATTGAAGATACTCATTCACAATGACGATATCAGTGTTCATGACTATTACACTGGCTTGCGTTATCTGGCGCGGGTCAGCGAGTGGGCTCAACGCACGTTGGAATTTCATTTCAATCACACTGTAAATCATTGGCAGCACTTAACGCCGCTGGCTCTAAACTTTATGCCTGAGCGCTTGCGCAGTAGCCCGCTGTTACCATTTACACGGATTCTGGATTCATTGGTTGCTGATGCCGGACGTCTCAGTGGCATTAAACACAGGGTTTTCGGGCAGGAAATAGCAACCGGTTTGCGTGCACTAAACCCGGGTATTCGTCGTGGAATATTGTTACAGGCTCCGGCAGCAGGGGAAGACATGCAGTCCGATGGGATCTATATGCTGGATGCGACCCGGCAGGAACTGAAGCCTGTGGCAGGTATTATTACCCGGGGTGAAGGAAGCTCTGTATCGCATGTGCAACTGTTGGCGCGTAATCTGGGGATTCCAAATATGGTTGTTGATGATACATTATTTGCAACGATTAAAGCCCATATTGGCGAACGTATTGTTATGGCGATCAGTTATCAGGGCATGATTTCCATCGAGCCTTACAGTTCGAAATGGGATGCAGTTTTTGGCAAGGAATTGATTGCCAGAGATATCATTACAGTTGATCTGAGAAAATTGAATTTGGCAGATACGGAACTGAGACCTTTGGACGAGGTTCGCGCTCGTGATTCAGGTCGGACAGTGGGCCCCAAAGCGGCCAATCTTGGGGAATTATTTCATTATTATCCGGATATGGTGAATGCGGGTATTGTGCTTCCATTCGGTGTATTTCGAAGGCACCTGGATCAGCCATTTGAGCCGGGAGGCCCGAGCGTATTTGAATGGATGCAGTCTGAATACAGGCGCCTGGCACTGATCAGTAGCACCCCGCAAAGAAGCAGGGAAACGCGATTATTCCTGGCTAATTTGCGTCAATGGATCATCAACAGTGATCCTGGCGAGCCTATTCGAGAGCAGCTTCGCAGCGCACTGCAGCATGAATTTGGCGAAGGGGGTCGTTATGGCCTGTTCGTCCGCAGCGATACCAATGTTGAAGATTTACCCGGCTTTAGTGGTGCAGGGTTGAATCTGACTGTTCCCAATGTGGTTGGCTTTGAGAATATCGTTACAGCAATTTTGCGTGTTTGGGCCTCACCATTTACTGATCGCGCCTTTGCCTGGCGGCAGTCATATATGCGAAACCCCGAACATGTATATCCGGCAGTGTTACTGATGAAGAGTTTTGCCTCTGAAAAGTCTGGCGTGCTTGTGACTTCAAATGTTGATAACGGAGATCGTCAATGGATATCGATTGCAACCAATGAAGGTGTGGGTGGTGCCGTGGAAGGACAGGCGGCAGAAGAACTCAGGGTACAACGAAGCAATGGTATGGTGAAACTTCTGGCACAGGCATCTGCGCCTGAACGTGCTGGACTTAATCCACAAGGAGGCATGATCAGGCAGGCGGCCAGTGGTCGGGAGTATGTATTGCTTAAAGACGATATTGAGCAGTTACGCAGTCTGGTTGCTGATATGGAACGACGGTTCCCTTTACCGCGAAATGGTGATGGATTACCAGTTGTCGCGGATATCGAGTTCGGTTTCCGGCATGGGAAGATGGCACTGTTCCAGATTCGTCCTTTTGTTGAGAGTCGGCGTGCAAGCCGTAGCCTGGTATTGGTCGAAATGGATAGGCAATTGTTTGGAAGAGAAGAGACTAGGGTACAACTGGATCAGTCTCCAGTGGTATCGGATGGCTTGAGATGATGCGGTTCTGGTTGCTTGGGACTTCGTTGATTCTGCTGTCATTCAATGTGCATGCCTTTCCGTTGGATGGGGCAACGGAAACTGGAATTGCCCGTTTGGAAGGTTATCGGCTGGCTCAGCAGGGTAAGATACGGGGAAATCGTGTACCAATAGGCGCTCAACTGGGAATGGATCAGGTTGATTTGAGGTTGCAAGGCCAATTTAAGCATGGTCTGCCAAGCTCTGATCCGGAGTTGTTGCAAGCTATTATCAAAATGTTGGGAGCTGATGCGCCCGATTACAGTATCAGTATTCTGGATTTTAGTGATATGGACAGGCCGCGTTATGCAGAATATCAGGCGAATGTGATTCGAAACCCGGGCAGTGTGGGTAAGCTGGTTGTAGCATTGTCGTTGTTTCAGGCGCTTGCCGATATTTATCCCGATGATATTGCTGCGCGTGAGAACGTGCTGCGAAACAGCCTGATTGTTGCCGATGAATTTATCCGGTCTGACCATCACACGGTACCTTTTTGGCATCAGGATACGATGCGGATGGTCAAACGACCATTGGTTGAGGGTGATGTTGCCAATTTCTGGACTTATCTGGACTGGATGTTGTCAGCCAGCTCCAATGCCGCTGCCAGCATGGTGTTCAAGCATGTGATGCTGTTGCGCCACTTTGGCCGTGATTATCCGGTGAGTAGACAAGAAGAGCGTGATTATTTCAGCCGGACGCCAAAAAAAAAGCTCAGTGAAGCGTTGTTGGAGGCACTGCAGCATCCTGTGATCCGCAACGGTTTGGATCCTGACAGGCTCAGGCAAGGTGGTTTCTTTTCCCACACCGGCAAGCGACGGGTGCCGGGAAGCAACAGTATTGCTACAGCTAGGGAATTGATGTTTTATATTCTGAAGATGGAGCAGGGCAAGCTGGTTGATCGCTGGTCCAGCTTGCAGATCAAACGCATGTTATACATGACCCAGTGGCGGATTCGTTATGCCTCTTCACCGGCCCTGAAAGATGCGGCGGTGTATTTTAAATCCGGTTCATTTTATAAATGCAAACCTGAAGAAGGCTTTGTATGTAAAAAATATATGGGAAACGTGCTCAATTTGATGAATTCAGTGGCCATTATTGAATCCCCGGCTGGATCTCCTGTGCTGGACTATATGGTTGTAGTTACATCAAATGTTTTGAAGAAGAACTCGGCTGTTGCTCAGCAGACGTTAGCGACGCGAGTGCACCGGTTGATGCAACATCTGCATCATGTGCATGCAGGGAAACGATAATTGTATCCATTTCACGGATGAGTTTTTGCATCCACTGTCCTCCTTTGGGATCTTTAGCGATTGCAACAGCAATGTAGCGGCGACCATCATGCTCAATCAGGGCACTATCAGCATGATATGTGCGCCAGGTGCCTGATTTTCTGTATATCTCCAAATCGCTGTAATGCTTGGCTTTCAGACCTTTGACAAACTTATGGTTTATGGCTGATTCAGAGAGGATTTCTTTCATTTCATGTGAATATTTTGGTGAAACCAGCTGTCCGGTTTCTAACATATAATAATAGCGAGCAGTTTGAAGGGCAGTGGCACCATGCGAGAGGTGGTGAAGTGGGTCGCGATGGAAAGCGGTGCTGCCGGCATATTCTTTGCCTACCCAAAGGCCGCCATTGTGGTTCGGGTCATAGAGCTTGTATTTGGGGGATTCCAGTACTTTGTTGATATAATTTCCACCCACCTTCCTTATCATTTTCGTAGCCGCTTGGTTGGATGAATGGCGAATCATGTTGGTCATCGTTTTACGTAAATCATTATTCAACGGTAATTTGCCTGCAGAGATGCGCTCGAATGCAGCTAAAAGGATTGCAATTTTAGGCATACTTGCAGCATACATCATTTCATCACCATTGATCTGTGCCATACTGGGTGTAGCTGGGTTGGTGACATCGACCAGGGCAACAGATAATCGTTTATCACGGATTGCGCTGGTTAAATGCAGTGATGCAATATGTTGTTCCAGCATTTTCTGCATTTTCGGGTTGGTATGGTTGCGAATTGCAGGATAGTTTTTTTCCAGTTTGATGGTTGTGCTTTTATGGTTGTTGATCGGATGGTGGGAGTGTTCAACAGAAATAGATTTGTGGGGAGCAAGCATAAAAAAAAGCAGACCGGTCATTAATCTGAACCACACTTTTAATGCCATACGTGATTTGTGTGCCATTCATGCCTTCCCCGCCGAAACAACCATTTCGACTGTACAAGCCATGCCATCATACGCCATAATCATCCGTCATGTCAATGACGCAAGACACAACTCAAAACCGACCCCTGCTCCGTTGTGTGTTCCTGTTCACAAATTTTTTTCTGATTATTGCTGCATTGTATCACCTTAAACCGGCCAGCCGTTCAATATTTTTGGAGGTGCTGGGCAGTGGTTTTTTACCCTATGTATGGATAGCGACAGCTCTGACTCTTGGTTTGATAGTCTCTTTCTATTACCGTTTGATTGCACGCTTTTCACGATTGCATGTGGTCGTTGCAACAGTATCCATCATTATCGTATTGCTGACCGCATTTCGCCCATTGCTTGCACATCCTGAACCGATTACAGCTTTTGGATTTTTCATCTTTGTTGATATTCTCAGCGTGGTACTGGTGGAACAATTCTGGAGTCTCACCAATAGCATCTATTCCGAGCAGGAGGGCAAGCGCTGGTATGGCCTGATTGCAACCGGAGGGTTGGTCGGCGGTGTGGCAGGGGGGCAGGCCACAGATATGCTTATCAGACAAGCCGGCTTGCAGACCATTGATTTACTGCTAGTTGCCGCAGCTATTCTGTCGGGACTTATTGCGCTTACGCTGCTGATGCAGCGAGCCGGCCTGTACCAGCATATCAGCGTTACAGCCAATGAGCGGGATATCGAAAAAGGCAGCTGGCGTGCCATTCTGGCTAACCGATATCTAAAATTGATTGCACTGATTGTGCTATTGGCGCAGATGGTTGGTCCACTGGTGGAGTACCAGTTTATGACCGTCATTGAAGCGACGCTGAGCGGTCGTGATGAACGTACCGCTTTTTTGGGCGAATTGTTCAGCCTGCTAGGGGCTGTGGCGATTGCCGTGAATGTGCTGATTGTGCCAGTTGTTCATCGCTGGCTGGGTATCATTGCCGGCCTGAGTGCGCAGCCGCTAGCCGTGTTTATCGGTTCTTTATTCTACATCACCTCCCCGAGTCTTGTTACAGGGTCAGCGCTCCAGATTGCTGACCGAGGGTTATCATATTCAATCAACCGTGCATCAAAAGAGTTGCTGTATGTTTCTGTCAACCCGCTGTTGATTTTCCAGGCCAAAGCATGGATTGATATGTTTGGTTATCGCCTGTTCAAGGTGCTGAGTTCATTCCTGATTCTGTTGTTGACGCAGTGGTTGCCATTCAGGGCATCCAGCGCAGATTTAACATGGCTGGTGCTGCTGATTTGTATTGGCTGGGGGTTGGCGCTGGTTCTGCTAAGTAAGGAGCATGGGCGGAGAGTTTCAGCTATACGGAATACGCGGCAGTAAAAGAACCCTGTTAGGCGGAGTCTCCTGACGGTTTTTTCGATTTATTGTGTAATGGGCTGCTACATGATGCGTTTTGCAGAATACCGTGGTGCTTTCGCAACCTTGGTAGCGCTGCTCTGAGCTGCAAAGTCAGCATGCTGGAAAATAATGTTATCCATTTCACGTATCAATTGCGTCATCCAAACGCCGCCTTTTGAGTCATTGGCCAGTGCGACGGCAATATACCGGCGACCATGATGCTCAATCAGGGCGCTGTCGGCATGATAGGAGCGCCAGCTGCCTGACTTTCTAAAGATTTTCGCGTTGGTGTCACTCAAGCCCTTGACGAATTTATGATTGATGCCCGGTTTGGACAAAATGGTTTTCATTTCGTGTGAAAAGACAGGAGAAACGAGGTCGCCGGTTTCCAGCATGAAATAGAAACGGGCGACCTGCATGGCTGTGGCTCCATGTGACAGGTGGTGTAGGGGATCGCGATGGAAGGCAACACCGCGGGCGTATTCCTTGCCAACCCATAGGCCACCGTTGTAGTTCGGGTCATAGAGTCTGTATTTTGGTGATGCCAGCACCTGGTTGATATAATCCTTGCCAACCTTCCTGATCATGGCGGTGGCATCTCTGTTGGATGAGTGGCGGATCATCTTTGTCATGGTCTGACGGGTATCGTTGTTCAGGGTCAGTTTGCCATGCGCAATGCGCTCAAAAGCAGCCAGCAGGATAGCGATTTTCGGCAGGCTGGCCGCGTACATCATCTCGTCACCGTTGACCTGTGCCATGCTCGGTGCAGATGGGTCGGTGATGTCAACCAGAGCAACCGACAGCCGTTTTTGCCTGACGGCTTTGTCCAGATGGAGGTGTTTGATGCTGTTATCAAGTCGCTGCTGCAAATCAGGGCTGGAATGCTGGCGAATTGATGTATTTGTAGTATCCGAAGCGAAGGAATAAGCAGGCATCGTGATCATGATGCTACAGAAAAAGCCGAGCAGGAATTTTGACGTCATGCGTATCTCCTTGTTTTTTTCAACTGCTGCATAGTAATAATGGACATGGTGAAGAATCAATCAGTGTACCTACAGCATGTATCATTTCGTCACAATTTGTTCTATCTGGGGCGTATTTTATATGCATGTGGGCAAAATAAAGTGATATACCTTACATGTAGCATCTTCCTCGCATGAGTTGAAATAACACAGTGTGGATGCGAACCGGCACAGCAGGGTTTCTTTTCAGGTGCCGGATGCAACGCAATCGTGTTGATCAGGCAAGGCTTGACCGGTAGGTGTCATTATTGATAATGCGCGCCTGTTTTAAATCGCCTGGAGGTTGGCATGCAGCGGCACTGGCTTGTGACATTGCAGAACCTTGCGGCAACCGGCAGACAATGGAATACGGATGTCCCTGAGGTGTTATTGCAGGATCAGGGAACCGGTTCTGTGCGAGCTTTGTCCAATTTGGCATCTGATGTGCACTGGCAGGTTGAACTTGAACGTGTAGGTGATGTGTACATGCTATGCGGGCAATGGAAGGGGTTGATCAGACGTCAATGCAGTCGTTGTAATGCGAAATTTGACTGGCAGGCTGAAGGACAATCAGCATGGGAGTTTCAGCTTGGTGACGAGCCACAACATGCAGAGTCCGAGAGTACGTGTGAGTATGTGGCGCCACCCGGCGAGATTAATCTGCTTGACCTGTTGCGCGAAGATATCTGGCTGACATGGAAAGCTGATGTGATTTGCAGTGATTCATGCCAGGGTCTGTGTCAGGGTTGTGGCGTCGATCTGAACAGGGAAACATGCCAGTGTGCGCAGGATGAAAGTGATCATCCTTTTGCTGCCTTGCGTGGTTTGAAGCTGGGCGATTAATAGTTGATGACGTTGTAAGAAGTCCATCCATGGTCTTTTTGCTCCCGGAAAGTGAAAAGTGGCATTTTCACTTTCCTTGCAAATCATGATAACTTGCATTCCAGGTTATATGATTTGCGCGCCCATAATGGGCGCGATGATGATTTTTTACGAAGCCATCATTAGTTCGGTTAACGAGTTTTGTTGTAGGAGAATAGAATGGCAGTTCCAAAGAGAAAAACGAGCACATCCAAGCGAAATATGCGTCGATCACATGATCGGATTGTGCCTGCCGGCATGTCCGAATGTCCTGAATGCGGTGAAATGATGCGTCCGCACCATGTTTGTCCACATTGCGGCACCTACAAGGGCCGTGAAGTAAAAGTTTCAAACGAAGATTAATCAGCCTGTGACTGCCGGTACGAACAGTCATTCCATTGTCTGAGCCGGATCAGAACACCGGCAGCAGCCAACAACAGGGTGCTGGCCGGGATATCCGTATTCTGATTGACGGGCATGGAGGTGATCATGCGCCAGAGATGGTTCTGGATGCGCTTGAAATTGCACTTTCAGATGGTTTCTCGAATCGGTTTTCTGATGCATTGACGCTGGGTCTTGTCGGGCGGGACGATGTTTTACTCCCGATTCTGCAGCAAAGGGGTATAGCTGAACGTGTTTCGCTGGTGTCTGCTACAGAGATTGTCGGCATGTGCGATTCACCTTCACATGCACTGCGCCGCAAAAAAGATTCTTCCATCCATGTCGGTGCGCGCATGGTGCGTGATCGTGAATGGGATGCGCTGGTGAGCGCAGGGAATACCGGTGCGCTGATGGCGATCTCAAAAGTTATCCTGAAAACACTCCCCGGTATTGATCGCCCTGCGATTGCTTCGATGATTCCTTCTGTTGATAATGGTCGCACACTGATGCTGGATGCAGGCGCCAATACCGAGTGTACTTCCAATCATCTAGTTCAGTTTGCAATCATGGGTTCCTGTTATATGCAGGCTGCTGAAGGCATGCAATGTCCGCGTATCGGCTTGCTCAATATTGGCAGTGAAGATATCAAGGGTACCGATGTTATCAAACTGACTTCCACCAAGCTGGCTGAAACGGAGCTGAATTATATCGGCAATGTCGAAAGTACGGATCTGTTCGGCAATGATGTTGATGTCGTGGTGTGTGACGGTTTTGTCGGCAATGTGGCATTAAAAGCGATTGAGGGGACGGCAACTTTTTTAGGTAACAGCATGAAGCGTGAGCTGACTTCAAACATGGTAGCCAAGACCGGTGCACTGCTGGCTCGAAGCGCACTGAGACGATTCAAGGATACCGTGAATCCGGGCAAGTATAATGGTGCGCCTCTACTGGGCCTGAACGGTATTGTGGTGAAGAGTCATGGAGGCACTGATGCCGAAGGGTTTGTCAGTGCGATTGCCGTTGCCTGCCGTGAAGTAAGCGAGAATCTGACTGATCATATTGCTGAATCGGTGCAGGATTTGGTGGAGATATGAGTCTGGCTTCGGTTCACCTTACCGGTATTGGCGGCTATCTGCCTGAACGTATTTTGACCAATGCCGAGCTGGAACAGATGGTGGATACCACGGAAGCGTGGATCATCGAGCGTACCGGCATCCAGCAGCGTCACATTATTGCAGCAGATCAGATGACATCGGACATGGCAGTTGAAGCGGCCAAAGTAGCGTTGGCCGACGCCGGAATCAGTATTGATGATATTGATGCACTGGTCGTTTCGACCACGACCCCCGATCTTATTTTTCCTGCCACAGCAACGGTGGTACAGGCCAAGCTGGGTGGCAAGGATTTCCCGGCCTGGGATATTCAGGCAGTTTGCTCCGGTTTTGTTTATGGGCTGGCTCAGGTTGAAGGTATGATGCGTGCAGGTATGTTTAAACGCGTTTTGCTGATTGGCGCGGAAGCGATGAGTCGTATTGTCGACTGGACTGACCGTGGCACATGTATTCTATTTGGTGATGGAGCCGGTGCTGTTGTATTGGAAGCACGCGAATCCAATGTGGAAAATGGTTTGATTGGATCCGTATTGCATGCCGATGGTGCGTATCGCGATCTGTTGAAGGCGACTCACCCGCATCGGCCGTCCAGTCCTGATTTGCATCAACAGGTGAATCATGAATCTGCCGATTTCAGCCTTGATTCTGCCGGCACTGCGGCGGTTGAGATGAAAGGCAATGAAGTGTTCCGTGTTGCTGTCACCAAGCTGGGTAGCGTAGTGAATGAGATTCTGGCCAAATATGAATTCAGTGATAGCGATATCGATTGGCTGGTTCCGCATCAGGCTAATATTCGTATCATTCAGGCGACAGCAAAGAAATTGAAAATGGACATAGATCGTGTGGCACTGACCGTGGGTTCACATGGCAATACATCATCAGCCAGCGTGCCGCTGGCTTTGAATGAATTATACCGCTCAGGCCGTCTTGAGAAGGGGCAATTGATTCTTCTGGAAGCTTTCGCCGGTGGTTTTGCCTGGGGTGCCAACCTGCTACGCTGGTCAAAATAGAAACATTCATAGTCAACACGCTTTTACCGCAGAGAGCACAGAGTTTCGCAGGGTAAAGACAAAGCAACAAAGATGAATGTTTTAGGTTTTCCTCTGCGAAACCCTGCGTGCTCTTCGGTACAAGGTTTTGAATGAGAGTGGATCAACGAATGAAGGGTGAAAGATGACTGAATTTGTATTTTTGTTTCCGGGGCAGGGCTCTCAATCCAAAGGGATGCTGGATGCTTTTAATGGCATGGATGTTGTCAGCCAGACACTGGAAGAGGCATCGGATGCGCTGGGTTACGATATAGCTTCGTTAATTCGTGATGATGCCGATGATAAGCTGGGGCAGACTCAATTCACGCAGCCGGCGCTGTTGACGGCATCGATTGCCATGTTGCGTTTGTGGCGGAAGTTGGGCGGGCCGGAAGCCGGACAGGTGGCCGGGCATTCTCTGGGTGAATATTCCGCGTTGGTAGCAGCAGGTGCGATAGATTTTTCTGATGCAGTTCAGCTGGTTGCCTTCCGTGGACGAGCCATGACAGATGCGGTTCCAGCCGGTGTGGGCAGTATGGCGGCGATCCTTGGTCTGGCCGATGATGTAGCGGAAGAGCTGTGTGAATCTATTTCTTCAGATCACGAAAAAGTATGGGCAGCCAATTATAATTGTCCGGGGCAACTGGTGGTTGCGGGTCATGCCGCTGCAGTTGATCGAATGATGGTGGCAGCTAAAGAGGCCGGTGCCAAACGAGCCTTGCCATTGGCGGTCAGTGCCCCATCGCATACACCATTGATGCAACCTGCCGCCAATGCCATGGCGGTTCGTTTGCAGGAAATTACTATTCATGCGCCGGTATGCCCTGTGTGGAGCAATGCCAATGCTACATCTGAACAGGATGTAGCCAATATTCGTGCCGCACTGGTAGCGCAATTGGTGTCACCTGTACGTTGGACAGAAACAGTGCAGAAACTGGCAGCCAATGGTATCACTCAGGGCATCGAAATGGGGCCGGGCAAGGTGTTGTCAGGACTCGTCAAACGCATTGAGCGTATTATGCTTGTTGGAGTTACTGTGAATCCTGAACAGATGCAGGCCGGTATAAGCAGGCTGGTGGGGGAATAAGCTATGAGTGACGTAAAAAAAACAGCATTGGTGACCGGCGCAAGCCGGGGGATTGGTTTCGTGGTGGCGGGAAAACTGGCAGAAACCGGCTACAATCTGGCTATTTGCGGTACCCGGCAGGAAACGATTGATCAGGCAGCAGAGCAGATTCGTGGGTTGGATGGCGTGGATAGCGGTGTGGAAATTATTGCCAGAGCAGTAGATGTCTCTGATCGTGAACAGATTCAGAGCTTTGTGCAGGAAACCGCCAAGCATTTCGGTCGCCTTGATGTGCTGGTGAATAATGCAGGCATTACCCGTGATAATATTTCCATGCGTATGAAAGCTGAAGAGTGGGATGCAGTGATTGATACCAATCTGACTGCTGTATTCAATGCCATGCAGGCAGCGCTGCGTCCGATGATGCGGGCTCGTGGCGGACGCATTATCAATATTTCGTCTGTTGTGGCGGGTATGGGTAATCCCGGCCAGTTGAATTATTGCGCCAGCAAGGGCGGAGTGGAAGCGATGACCCGTTCTCTGGCGCGTGAAATCGGTTCGCGCGGCATCACTGTCAACGCTGTGGCACCGGGTTTTATTGCTACGGATATGACTGCTGACCTGGGCGAAGATGCACATGCCCAGTTAACCGGTCAGATTCCGCTGGGCAGATTGGGGCAGCCGGAAGATATCGCTGCTGCTGTTTGTTTTCTGGCCAGTGATGCGGCCGGTTATATCACCGGGCAAGTGTTGCACGTCAATGGTGGTATGCATATGTAGTTGTTCGGTTCGCCCCTGATTCCGGCATCAGAAAAATACTTATTTGCAAGTGGCTCTGCAGTAACAAGCTTTTTTTCTTTGCCTTCGAATCAATTACAGGTAATCTGAACAGCTACTTGGGGAATGTTTTTTAGTTTATAAAAAGTCTCATACTTGTGCGCATATGGGCCTTATGATAGAAGCCGCACCTATAAAAATTTCGGGAGGACTTATGTCTGCAGAAATCGAAGCTAAAATTATTAAAATCGTATCCGATCAGCTGAATGTTGATGAAGGTGAAATCAACCCTGATTCTTCTTTTGTCGATGATCTGGGTGCTGATTCACTGGACACTGTTGAGCTGGTGATGGCATTCGAGGAAGAATTCGATGTTGAGATTCCGGATGAAGATGCCGAGGGCATTCAGAGCGTTCAGAACGCCATTGATTATATCGCTGCCAAAGCGGATTAACGATGACCAGACGCGTTGTCGTCACAGGTGTCGGGCTGGTTACACCGCTGGGCACAGGTACAGATGTCAGTTGGGAAAACCTGATTGAGGGCAAGTCCGGCATTCGCCGGATAAGTCATTTCGATGCAGAAGCTACCGGCATGGCCTGTACCATTGCGGGTGAAGTGCCTGATTTTGAAGTCGGGGATTACATCAATCGCAAAGATGCACGCAAAATGGATACCTTCATTCAGTATGGTATTGCAGCAGCCGATATGGCTTTGAAACAATCCGGGCTGGAAATTACCGAAGCCAATGCCGATCGTGTTGGCGTGGCTATCGGTTCCGGTATTGGTGGCATGCCGGCGATTGAAAAAACCATGCGCGCTTATGAAAAAGGCGGGGCTCGCAAGATTTCCCCGTTCTTTATTCCGATGACCATTATCAATATGGCATCCGGCTGGGTCTCCATGTTAACCGGTGCCAAAGGCCCGAATGTGGCAACGGTGACTGCCTGTGCTACTGCAACCCATGCCATTGGTGATGCCTTTGAAATTATCGCCAGCGGCAAGGCTGATGCCATGATTGCCGGCGGTACGGAAGCCTGTATCTGTGAGCTCGCCGTGGGTGGTTTCAGCGCATCCCGTGCCCTGTCTACCCGGAATGATGAACCGGAACGCGCATCCCGTCCGTGGGATGTGGATCGTGACGGTTTCATTATGGGTGAGGGTGCCGGTATTCTGATGCTGGAATCACTGGAAACTGCAAAAGCTCGCGGTGCAAATATATTGGCTGAAATATCCGGTTTCGGTATGTCTTCTGATGCCTACCATATCACGACACCATCACCACGCGGTGAAGGCGGTGGTCGTTGCATGAAGATGGCTCTGGATTCAGCTGGATTAAATCCGAAAGATGTGGATTATATCAATGCACACGGAACTTCAACACCAGCCGGTGATATTTGTGAAACCCAGGGTATCAAAGATGCATTCGGTGTGCATGCCAGTAAACTGATGGTCTCTTCAACCAAGTCGATGACCGGTCACCTTCTTGGTGCGGCAGGCGGCATTGAAGCTGCATTTTCAGTGCTGGCTGTGCACAATGGCGTGGTTCCGGCTACGATCAATCTGGACAATCAGGATCCTGATTGTGATCTGGATTATGTGCCGAATACAGCACGTGATGCGGATATCAGGGTCGCTATTTCCAATTCGTTCGGCTTTGGTGGTACCAACGCTTCAGTTGTCATACGCAAGTTCGACTGATTTTCACCACAGCTCAGTCCAGCATTAAATCGGCGTGATTTTCCGCGTCATAACAAATAAAGGCCGTGAGCACTCCGCTTACGGCCTTTTTTCATCTTTTCCCGATCAGTTTGCCGCTATCCTTGAAGACCCGTCAGGTGAAGGAAAACAATTTCTTGTTTCCAGTCGGGGTGAGTCTACATCGTTGCCTCAGCACGCAAGCGAACAGGAAGCCACGCATTTTTTTAATCATTGGAAGGCCAATGTTTCAGCCACTGTTACGAAAACAGACGA
This sequence comes from Mariprofundus sp., assembly GCA_030951095.1. GTDB lineage: Bacteria > Pseudomonadota > Zetaproteobacteria > Mariprofundales > Mariprofundaceae > Mariprofundus. The sequence goes on from JAUZQI010000182.1 coordinate 14,724, forward strand.
ACATTCGCCGGCTATTCGCTGCCTGGTGTATGCCGCTTACGAAGCCGGTGGCCTGATTGAGGATTTGCCCGAGGCTAAAACTGCAGTGCATGGGCCTGTGTTATGGACATTGTATCCTGATTTTTCTTTCTGTTTTGATGACAAACACATCCATTTGGCGGCAAGCAATGAACAATCACTGAAATCGGCTTTGGTCATGCTGGATGAGGCCGTCCCTCCATCATCGCAAGCGACACCGTTTGAAACTGCTGATCTGATCACCACATCGGCTGCCCAGTACAAAAAAGCTGTGCAGCAGGTTAAGGATTACATTGCAGCAGGTGATGTGTTCCAAGCCAATATCGCCCGTTTCTGGCAAATGCCGTTTGAGGTTTCAAATCTGACAGCATTATATGATCGCCTGCGACAGGTTAATTCGGCCCCATTTTCATCTTTTGCGCGAATCGGATCCGGTTCAGACAGTTTGTACCTGATTTCGGCTTCGCCGGAGCGACTGTTTCGCATTCATGCCGATGGCAAGGTGGATACCAGACCCATTGCCGGCACCAGAAGGCGTGCTGAAGGCGATAAAGATGATGCGCTAAGGGCAGAGATGCTGTTATCGGAAAAAGAGCGTGCAGAACATATTATGCTCGTTGATCTGGAACGCAATGACCTGGGACGGGTGTGTAAACCGGGGACTGTAGAGGTGAACGAGGCTATGGCGGTT
>JAUZQI010000183.1 GCA_030951095.1 Mariprofundus sp.
AGCAAATTCAACGGCCAGCCACCCGACCCGTTGATCATCTGGGCAGCATGCATATAAACCGCATCGATATCAGGTCGCTCCTCCCGATCCACTTTGATCGTGATAAAATAACGATTGAGCACTTCTGCCACGTCCGGATCCTCAAAAGATTCATGCTCCATCACATGGCACCAGTGGCAGGTCGAATAACCGATGGAAAGAAACACCGGTTTGTTCTGCATGCGTGCCAGCGCAAAAGCATCCTCACCCCATGGCAGCCAGTTGACCGGATTATGTGCATGTTGCTGCAAATAAGGGCTGGACTCATGGATCAGTGCATTGGTGTATTTCGGCTCATCTTTGGCCATATGTATCTCCTCACTCCATGCAGATATCAGAAAAATATTGGTCATCAACAGCCCTGCGGCAATGAGTCGGGGGGGAAACAACAGCGATTTGATCAGCCTACCCCGCTTTACGCACGGCAAACGATAATGCTTCCCCGGGCTCATCACCCAGACAGATCACCGAATGCCACACACAGGTATCCGAATCACGTTGCGGCATCAGCAACACATCGCCGGCATGTAGAATAAATCCGTAACCGTGTTCCACCAGTTGCCGGGCAAATAACGGTGATCGATCCATCATGGCCTCAACCAGTTCATGGTCGAATTCATCCATATAGGCTGCCAACACCTGACGATCCAAACTCAAGCATTTGAGCTCAACGCGGGCATCGGCATCGGGTAATAATCGTTCGATCTCGTCGACGTTACTGTCATTTCCGACAAAGCTGATGAATTCATCCATCAACACCTGTTTACCCAGCGCCAGCCAGAAGGTACTGCCGGAAATTTGTCCGTACACCACGCCGTCATGACCGCGTTCCACATCGTGATGCATCTGGGCACCACCGTTAGGGGCATTAAAATAGACAATACGCTCAACAAATGCAGGTACTCCGCCGACCACCGTTTGCAGCATACTATTGATGGTGCTGTTTGCGGTAATGACCGCCGATTCAGGGAAAATAGCATCACACAAATGCCCGGCCCAGCGCTGGCGTTCAGGATCGGCAGCCACATCCTCCAGGCATTCTATGCCGAAAGAAAACCGGAAACGCAGCGATGCATCCGCTTCAATAAAGGACAGCCATGAAGCCTTGCACCAAAGGTCTTCAGCCACACATACACGCTCTCCTGCGCTATCAATCTCTGCATCAAAATAGATTTTCTCGATCCCCTGCTCATCATGTTCTTCAAACGATGAAGCCACCAGCGGGAAATTTTGCAGCAACCGATTACTGTAAGGTGGCTGCTCCAGTATCGGAGAGACTTCCCCCGTTTCCAGTGTTTGTTCCATCAACAGTCGGGATTGTCGAATTTCTGAACGCCATAGCTGCAAATCCAGCAACCCGGGTACCATCATGGCTTCATCCGCCTGCCAGTGTCGGGCTACTGTGTTCGCATCCGGCACTTCAGGTCGCTTAAGCTGCTGCACAAAACCAAGCGCATAATCGCGCCGCCGCAACGGATAGAATTTACCGGTTTCCGGGGCGCTGTTTAAATGCCGCATTAGCGCGGGCCAGCCATCAGCAATGCCTCAGTGGCCTCACCTTCAAACTGGGAAAAAGCCTTTTTAAACCGTTTGGCCAGATGTTTTGCTGATTTCTGATATGCTTCCGGATCATTCCATGTTGCAACTGGATCGAGTGCCTCCGGCATTTGCAGACCGAATATCGGATGTGCTTGAAAGGCGCCATTTTCGAGTTTTCCATTTAGTGCATCGCTAAGCAATGTACGCGTCAAATCGATATCCATGCGCTCACCGACACCGTAACCACCGCCGCTCCAGCCGGTATTGAGCAACCATACTTTGACATTTTCGCTCCTGATTTTTTTACCCAGCATATTGGCGTAAACGCACGGGTGCCGAGCCATAAAGGGTGCTCCAAAACAGGGGCTAAAAGTCGCCTGCGGCTCGGTAATACCCGCTTCGGTACCGGGAATTTTGGCCGTATATCCCAACAGAAAATAATACATCGCCTGTTCCGGTGTTAACTTCGAGATGGCTGGTAATACACCAAACGCATCAGCGGTAAGCATGATGATATTATTGGGCGGGCCGCCGACACCGGGATAAATCGCATTGGGTATCGCCTGAATCGGATAAGCTGCGCGAGTATTCGGCGTCAGTGTGACATCATCGAAATTCACCCGCCGTGTAGCGATATCCAGCCCGACATTCTCCAGAATCGAGCCAAAGCGTTCGGTTGCCTCATAAATCATTGGCTCCTTTTGCTTCGACAGGTGCTCGACTTTGGCGTAACAGCCGCCTTCAAAATTGAACACATGATGTTCACTCCAGCCATGTTCATCATCGCCAATCAATTTCCGATCCGGATCGGAGGACAGTGTCGTTTTGCCGGTGCCGGACAGACCGAAGAAGATGGCTACATCTTCCGGATCATCGCCCATATTAGCCGAGGCATGCATGGGCAAAACATCTTCTTCCGGCAACAGATAGTTCATGATCGTAAAAATGGATTTTTTGATTTCTCCGGCATAGGAGGTGCCGCCAATCAGCGCGATTCGGCGTCCCATATGCAGAATGACGAATGCCTCGGAATGGGTGCCATCTATACTCGGCATGGCATGGAAATGAGGCACATGAATCACAGTAAAATCAGGTTCTCCGACGGCCAGTTTGCGGCCAAGATCGACAGGTCGAACAAACATGGTGCGAGCAAACATCGCATGCCAGGCATCCTGAGTGATCACCCGCACCGGTTTTTCGTAGTGACTGTCGGCGCCAACCAGGCAATCCTCGACATACACCTGCTTGCCTTCCATATAGTGGCGCACCCGCATCAACAGGGCATCAAAGCGATCCTCCGACATAGCCCGGTTGAATTCACCCCACCACACCTTGTCATGGCTGGACGGCTCATCGACAATAAATTTTTCTTTTACTGCACGTCCTGTGAAATGGCCGGTACGAACAACCAGTGCGCCAAGGTGGGCTAGATGCCCTTCACGATTATGGATAGCGTGCTCGTAGAGGCTTGGTGTGGGAAGGTTCCAGAAAATGGACTCCAGATTTTTCAAGCCCAGATGACCTGTGGCCAGTTCTTCAGTAATTTGTTGCATCATGTAAGGCATCGTATTCGTCCTCTCATCGCTGCAAAGGCACTCGCTGGCATCACACGATTATGCAGGTTTGCAGCCTTGAATCACATCGATATGTTGTACGAAGTTATAGCATTTGCAATGGTCAGCCTTACATGGTTCCAATTCTTTTTACGCCTGTTCGATTAGCCTTGGCCATGCTTCAGGCATTTTTGAGCTTAAGGGCCTGAAACACTTCATCAGCGTGGAAGGAAGATCGCACCAGAGGTCCGGATGCCACCATGCCGAAGCCTTTTTTCTCGGCTAGATATTTTAGTTCGTCAAACTCCTCCGGCGCCCAGTATTTCATCACCGGATGATGTTTGGCGCTCGGTCTCAGATACTGGCCGATAGTCAGAATATCGACACCTGCTTCGCGCATATCATCGAGCACCTGCAGCACTTCATCGCGTTCTTCTCCCAAGCCCAGCATAATGCCCGATTTCGTGACAACGGATGCATCAAGTTCCTTGGCACGTTGCAACAAACGCAAGCTGGTGAAATAACGGGCACCGGGACGTATCGCGCGATACAGGCGCGGTACAGTTTCCAGATTGTGATTAAAAATATCCGGACTGGCATCAATGATGGTATTCAGGCAGGAAGCCGGTTTGCGTTGAAAATCGGGGGTTAGAATTTCGATGGCCACGTCCGGCTGTCGTGCTTTCAGTTCCCGTATCACCGTTGCATAGTGGCCGGCACCTCCGTCCTTGAGATCATCCCGATCCACCGATGTAATCACCACATGTTTTAAACCGATCTGCGCCACGGCTTTGGCCAGATTAACCGCCTCATCGGGGTCAATCGGATCCGGTCGCCCCGTCGCCACATCGCAGAATGCACAGGTGCGTGTACAAACACGCCCGAGAAT
>JAUZQI010000184.1 GCA_030951095.1 Mariprofundus sp.
GGCTAAACGGAGTTGTTTTGATGTAGCTTTTTTCATGGTGAACCTCGGTGGCTTGCTTCGTCCGAAGCATTGGTTGCGGAACCATCATGATATCAATGGGTTACGCGAGGTTCACTTCTTTTTATGAATAATTCAGGCTAAGGACTTGCCTGCGATGCGGTTGCAAATGGGAAACCCCTTGCATAATCACCCTCCTGATTCTGTTGGGTGATCCGATCATGTGCTTCGAAAAAAAGCGATTAAGTGACCTGGGTCACACTCATTTCAAATGACTCATTTTGACACAAGCAGATTCACTGCTCTTCAACGGCATGGATCAGGGTGGTTAACAGGCGATTGGTATCTGCCGGGACATCCAGTTCAGCCCCCTTCCGGGCCACATAACCATTGATATAATCCACTTCGGTTTTATGCCCAGCCTCCAGATCCTGCCACATGCTGGTTTTTACCGGCCCCATAGCCAGAGTGACTTCAACGTGCTTGTCGATATCAGACTCATCAATCTCCACGCCAAGTTTTTGCGCAACCGCAACGGCCTCACTCATAGTCTGGCGAACGACAAGCAGGGTTTCATGGCTCGCAGCCATATCTTTGGCAAAGCGTCGGGTAATGGCCGTAATAGCGTTGAATCCGCAGTTCCATAACAGCTTGCGCCACAGCATGCTTGCAGCATTATCATCCTCTCGGGCTGGCACTCCGGCAGTATTGAATGCCTCCAGCAAGGGGGTTAAAAACTGCCCCCCCTTCCCCTGTTGCCAACGGCCAAGGCGAATGCCTCCGGCAGCCGAATGAATGACAAACCCGGGCCGCTCTATTCGTGCTCCAATAAATGCCGTACCAGCCACAACAGCTACGCCGGGGAATGCAGCAGCCACCATATCCGGAGCCTCAACCCCGTTCTGCAGGGTTATCAGCAACATGTCTGGAGTTACAACCGGTTTAAGTATCTCAATCATCGTTGCAAGCCCGGTCATTTTGCAACTGATCACGACCACCTTACAGTCAGCCAAATCATGTACATCGTGACTTGCTTCAATCTGTACAAACGTCTGTTTGCCTTCAGAAGCATGCTCTAACCCATGCTTCTGTATGGCCTTCAAATGCGCCCCTCTGGCAAGTAAGAACACGTCATTTCCAACCTGTTTAAGTTTGCTGCCATAGTGACAACCGACAGCACCTGCCCCTGCAAAACCAATCCTCAAGATATACCTCCGTGACTGTTTAATGAGATGTTGATTTATGGCATCATGCCAGAAACAAACCCGCAGAAACAAAAACGTCGTTTTGTTTCTGCTTACAAACCGGTCACTTACGTTTCCGGCTTGTCGGCTTGTCCATGAGCCGCACAGAATCGCTGAATTTATTCAGCGATTCATTCACAATCCGCCGCTATAATGCTGCACTGCGATCACTTTACACTTCAGGAGCCCACCATGCCAAAAGATACCTTACGCAAAGATGCATTTGAGTATCATCGTTATCCAACGCCGGGCAAGATCAGTATCAAACCGACCAAACCGTGTCTGACCCAGCGTGATCTGGCTCTGGCTTATAGTCCGGGTGTGGCTGAGCCCTGCCTTGCCATCGCCGAAAATCCTGAACTGGCCGATGAATACACCTCGCGTGCCAACCTTGTTGGTGTAATCAGTAACGGAACGGCCGTTCTCGGTCTCGGTAATATCGGCGCGCTAGCTGGCAAGCCGGTGATGGAGGGTAAAGGCGTATTGTTCAAACGCTTTGCAGATATCGATGTATTCGATATTGAACTGGATGAAACAGATCCAATGAAGTTTGTTGATACCGTGGCACGCATGGAACCTACTTTCGGCGGCATCAACCTCGAAGATATCAAAGCACCTGAATGTTTCATTATTGAAGAAGAACTGAAGAAACGCATGAATATCCCTGTTCTGCATGATGATCAGCACGGAACAGCAGTGATTACAGCAGCTGCATTCATCAATGCCCTGATCCTGCAGAATAAAAAGATTGAGGACGTCACCATCGTCTGCCTCGGTGCCGGTGCCGCTGGTTTCGCCTGCATGAAACTCATCGAACAGCTCGGTGCCAAACGCGAAAATATTCTATTCCTCGATCGCAAAGGTGTGATCACCAAAGATCGAGATGAAGAGCTGCCGCCGCACAAAGCCTATTTTGCCAGTGACCGCCCTGCATGTTCACTTGAAGAGGCCATGAAAGGTGCCGATGTGTTTGTCGGTCTCTCTCAGGGTAATATGGTTACACCGGAGATGCTCCAGTCCATGGCTGACAAACCCATCGTCTTTGCCATGGCCAACCCGGACCCTGAAATCGCCTATGATGTCGCCATGGCATCGCGCAGTGATCTGATTATGGCTACCGGTCGTTCCGACCATCCAAATCAGGTGAATAACGTACTCGGTTTTCCATTCCTGTTCCGCGGTGCTCTCGATGCCCGTGCCACGACCTTTAATGAAGAGATGAAGATGGCCGCTGTATACGCATTAGCTGAGCTTACGCGTGAAGATGTGCCTGCATCTGTGCTCAGGGCCTATGGCGTCAAAGAGCTGCGTTTCGGCCCTGAATACATTCTACCCAAACCATTTGACCCGCGCCTGATCGAGGTTGTTCCTGTTGCCGTGGCTAAAGCTGCCACAGAAACCGGTGTGGCCCGCAAACCGATACTGGATACTGAATCCTATGCCCACGATCTGGCCGGACGTATCGACAGTTCTCGTCATTTCATGCGTATGATCACGGATAAAGCTCGCGCCAACCCTCTGCGCCTTGTGTTGCCTGAAGGCGAAGATGAAACGGTACTACGCGCAGCTATCGAAATGAAAGAGACAGGCATAGCTACGCCAATCCTTGTCGGTCGAAAAGAGCAGGTTGATGCACTGTGCAAATATGCTCAGCTTGATCTGAGTGGTATCGAAGTCATTGATCCGCTGGATGAGAATTCACGTTTCTCCAGCCTTGCCGATGCCTATTACTTTGATCGTAAACGTCACGGTGTATTGCGCGAGGATGCGGTTAAAACTTTGCGTGGTGACGTCAACATTCTCGGTGCCATGCTGGTACGCCAAGGTTTTGCCGATGGCATGCTCTCAGGCCGTACAGCCCACTACCCTAATGTTCTGAGACCTCTACTTCAGGTGCTCGGTCACAATGCCAGTGGCAAACATCACCATGTTTTTGGCATGTATATTATGATTATGGAAAATGCCGCGTATTTCCTAGCCGATTGCACGGTGAATGTAGATATGAATGCAACAGAGCTGGCCAGACTTGCCGAGCTTGCCGCCAGCACCGCCGCTTCATTGGGCGTTGAACCGCGCGTTGGCATGCTCTCTTTCTCCAACTTCGGTAGTGTCGATCATCCTGAAACCTGCAAGGTGGCTGAAGCCACACAGATTCTGCACGATCGTTTTCCAGATCTAATTGTAGACGGAGAAATGCAGGCCGATACTGCTGTGAACAATGCCATTCTCAATCAATATCCGTTCAGCAAACTGAAAGAGCCGGCCAATGTCTTGATCTTCCCGACCATGCAGGCCGGTAATATCTCATACAAACTGCTTCGCGAACTTGGTGGCGGCACCGCCATCGGCCCGATCCTGCTGGGTCTGCCACATCAGGCGCATGTGCTGCAAACAGGCGCCAGTGTAGATGATATCGTCAACATCGCTGCCATTGCTGCAGCACGCGCTGCCGACGGTTAATGAAAAAAGGCTGGAGGTGATTCCCCTTCAGCCTTTTTCATTCTGCTAAACCAGTTACGTCATCCAACTTCAGCCGTTCACTACATATCCAGTTTCGAGCCCTGCTAAGGGAAGCAATAATAGCCCGAACTGATTAAGTTGAATGACCGCTTGCGGCAAAAGCGGACGTTCATTTTGCGAGTGTCCCCTTATAGCCGACAGTTGGGAATCACAGACTAACAAATAGATCATGAATCCAACTGACCTAGCCGGGTTCCTCTATCTTCGTCGCAGGTTTTTGGCTTGTATCGCACTGTCGAGACAGCTTCTTTATTCACGGATGACATTGTAGAGTGCTGGATCGCCACTTAACCCTTCAACTTGTCCATATTTCAGTTCTTGTCGCACTTTTTTAGCTGCCGTATAAAAGTATGCCTCGCTCTCCCAGTTT
>JAUZQI010000185.1 GCA_030951095.1 Mariprofundus sp.
AATCCGAAAGTGCATGGCGGCATCCTTGCCCGTCGCGACAACGCTGGCGATCTTGCTTCCATGCAAGAACACGGCATTGAACAGATCGACCTGGTGTGCGTGAACCTGTATCCATTCCGTGAAGCGGTCGCCAAAGAAGGCTGCACCATTGATGACGCAATCGAAAACATCGATATCGGTGGTCCGTGTATGGTTCGCGCTTCGGCTAAAAACCATAAGTTTGTCACCATTGTCGTTGACCCGTCCGATTACGGTATGGTGATCAATGCCATCGATCAGAATGAACTCAACGATCAGATCCGTCGCGCACTGGCTACCAAGGCATTTGCCCATACGGCTGCTTACGACGGTGCTATTGCCAACCATTTTTCTGCCCTGAACTCTGATGGCTCCAAACGCAAGTTCCCGGATATATTTACACGCCAGTTTGTAAAAACAGCCGATGAATTGCGTTATGGTGAAAACCCGCATCAGGACGGTGCATTTTACGCTGACATCGAAGATGTTGGCCTGTCGCTGGCCAATTGCGAAGTGCTGCAGGGCAAAGCCCTCTCTTATAACAATATCGCCGATGCCGATGCTGCTTTTGCCTGCGTACGCGATTTCACCGACAACGCGGCAGTCATCGTTAAACATGCCAATCCGTGCGGAGTCGCCGTGGGCGGCGCTCAAGAAGTGATTTATGAACGTGCGCGCGCAGCCGATTCGACCTCTGCATTCGGTGGCATTGCCGCATTCAATCAACCGCTGAACGGCGCCACAGCCAAACTGATTGCCGAAACCTTTATGGAAGTCGTTATCGCACCGGGATTCAGCGATGAAGCACGTGCCGCGTTGGCGGCTAAGCAAAATCTGCGCCTGCTGCTGGCTCCTTCAGCGGCACCTGTCAGTGGCGGTCTGGAATTCAAACGTGTGAACGGTGGTCTGCTGGTGCAGGAACGCGACGCGCATATCCTTCTGCGTGAAACATGCAAGGTGGTTACTGAGCGTGCTCCGACTGAAGAAGAGTGGAATGACATGCTGTTTGCCTGGTCTGTGGCCAAACATGTAAAATCCAATGCTATCGTCTTCGCCAAAGGTGGCGTCACCCTTGGTGTCGGTGCCGGGCAGATGAACCGCGTCAACTCCACACGTATTGCTGCTTTTCATGGTGGCGAAGCGATCAAGGGCTCCGCTGTAGCATCCGATGCATTCTTCCCGTTCCGCGATGGTCTGGACGCACTGGCCGAAGCGGGTGCGAAAGCAGTGATCCAGCCGGGTGGCTCGGTGCGTGACGAAGAAGTGATTGCAGCGGCGAATGAACACGGCCTGGCGATGATCTTTACCGGCATCCGTCACTTCCGCCATTAAAAACTCATTCACCACTGAGAGTATAGAAAAAAAAGATTCAGGAATCAGACTGCTTGCATAGGCCTGACTGGTAACTTTCCGGGTGTGGATAGTTTGATGTAAGCAATAGCTGTTCGGCATGGTGCGATTCCAGGTTCTGCATGACCTGCCTGCAAGTGAACTAAACAGACATGCTTGTTCGGAATAGTTGACGAGCGTTCACTATTCCGAATATCATGCCTCACATGATTAATGTAGCAACCCGCATTGCCAAACTGCGCAAAGAGCGTGAACTGAGTTTGCGCGCACTTGCAGATGCCGCCGGTGTCAGCCCTGCCACCCTGTCCCAGATTGAGTCGGGCCAGGCTTCACCTTCCGTTGCCACACTGGAAAAACTGGCTGATGGCCTGAATCTGAGCATTTCAGCATTTTTTCTTGATACACAATCGGAAAATGATGTGGAAATTTTCCAGTTACAAGATCGTCCCGCAGTTAAACTGCAAGGCGGCTGTTCGTTGTTTCCGCTTTCTGCACAACACCAGCATGTCGGCTTTGAGCCTGTTCTTGTTCGCCTGGAAGCGGGAGGTGAATTCAACGATGCACTCTACGGCATCAACAGCCCTCACGCCTATGCCTGGGTCCGTCAGGGCAAGGCCAGACTAACACTGAATGAAACCAGTTATACGGTAAGCGAAACCCATTCTGTTTATTATGATCCACGGTTGCCACACAACTGGCATAATGCCGGTTCAGAAATCTGTGAACTGTTGATTGTGAGATCACGGTGATCGATTCCGCACTATTTCTGGCCATCTGTGCCATGTCCACCAGCCTGTTTGCATCTCTTCTGTCTCCCTGTATAGGCCGCTTCCCAGCCCTGCAACGCCTGTCTGTTTCACTGTTGCTGGCGGTATCAGGCGCACTGGCCATGGCCGCCGGCCTGTTTGGCCTGAACAGCAGCGAAGCAGTGATCACCCTGCCGATTGGACTGCCCTGGTTGCCAATGCACCTGCATCTGGATGCGCTGTCAGCCTTTTTTATGCTGACCATCGGTGTCCTGCTACTGCCTGTCGGCATCTATTCGGTTGGATATTTGAAAGAAATCGTTGCAAAAAATGGTTCCATTCAACAAATGGGGCTGTTTTTGCCGCTGTTTGCGCTTGGCATGCAGGGTGTGGTGCTTGCCGATGATGCCTATACGTTCATGGTGTTCTGGGAGATAATGAGTCTGGCCTCCTATTTTCTAGTCACCTTTGAGCATGAGGATGAAGCAACCCGCAAGGCAGGTTTTCTCTATCTGCTGATGGCACATCTTGCAGGATTGCTCATTCTGGGTGCCTTCTCCGTGCTCTATGCCGCTGCCGGTGATTTCTCCTTTGTTGCCATGCGCAATGCTGAACTCTCGCCGGGCATGGCGACGGCGGCATTCCTGCTGGCCGCTTTCGGATTCGGCATGAAAGCTGGCGTAGTGCCACTGCATGTGTGGCTGCCTGACGCCCATTCTGCAGCCCCCTCCAACGCCTCTGCCCTGATGAGCGGAATCATGCTGAAGGTGGCCATTTTCGGCTTCATACGCCTGATCTGGGATCTGGTCGGCATGCATGAATTCGTCTGGTGGTGGGGTGCTCTGGTTCTTGCTGCGGGATCTTCATCTGCAATTACCGGCATCCTGATGGCATTGCAGCAACATGATCTGAAGCGCTTACTGGCTTATAGCTCTGTGGAGAATGTCGGCATCATCCTGATTGGCCTTGGCCTGGCGATGACCTTCGCCGCTTCCGGCCACCCCCTGATTGCTGTATTGGGCATGATCGCCGCACTCTACCACACCATTAATCACGCGTTATTCAAGGGGATGCTGTTCATGGGTGCTGGAGCTGTTATGCATGCGACCGGCAGCCGGGATATGGAAAGCATGGGCGGATTGATTCATCGCATGCCGGTGACTGCAGTGTTCGTGCTCATTGCCTGCATCTCAATTTCGGGCCTGCCGCCTTTCAATGGTTTTGTTTCTGAATGGCTCACTTTCCAGACCGCATTATTGACGCCGCATCTGGAAAACACCTTGCTGGCTGCCCTGATTCCCTTTTCAGCCTCTATGCTGGCACTGGCTGGGGCTCTGGCTGCGGTCTGTTTTGTGAAACTGTTCGGCATTGTATTTCAGGGTCAGGCCCGATCAACGGCTGCCGCAGAAGCGCACGAGGTGGACGGGTGGATGAAAGCAGGTATGGCGATTCCTGCACTGTTCTGCCTGTTGCTTGGCGTGCTGCCCACCCTGTTCATTCCGCTGATTGAAAGTGTGCCACAGATGCTGATCCATACATCGCTGTCGGGTTCAGTACAGCCGGAAAACTGGCTCTGGTTGACGCCTGTGAATGCAGACCGAGCCTCCTACGCGGCACCAATGATGCTCTTTGGTATGCTGATATTTGCAGCCCTGATCTACTGGCGTCTGCATGGCCGCGGCAAGCGAATTCTGCGCGGCCCCGTCTGGAGTTGCGGGCATGCGCAGCTAAATCCGCGCATGCAATATACGTCAACCAGCTTCTCGCAACCGCTGAAACGCATTTTTTCCGGTGCTTATCTGCCTGAGGTGCATGAAGGCACACGCTACGGAACACATCCGCTGGTTGTACGCACCGTTGTTTATGCCGTGTATATCGGCGACCTGTTTTATCGCAGGCTCTATCTTCCGATTGGCCGCATCACCCAGATCATTGCTGACAGGGTGGCACACGAACACGAACGCGGCATGCATGCGTATCTGGCCTATATTTTTTCCACCATACTTTTACTGCTGTTGTGGGTAGTTCAATGAGTATATCCATTACTTTGTGGGTCTTGAATCTGGTCCAGGCTGCATTAATGGTACTGGCTGCGCCGCTGCTGGCCGGCATTATCCAAAAATGCAAAGCACGGCTACAAAACCGGCGCGGTGCTCCCATCCTGCAGCCCTACCGGAACCTGTTGAAGCTGTTCCGCAAAGAGACACTGCTAGCTGAAAATGCTTCATGGATTTTTCGCACCACACCCTATGTTCTGTTCACCACCACTGCTCTGGCAGCCAGCGTGGTGCCGGTTTTCCTCGTCGATCTGCCATCCGCCCTGATTGCCGATGTGATTGCCATGGCAGCGCTTCTGGCTCTGGCGCGCTTCTGGCTGGCTCTGGCCGGTATGGATATCGGTACGGCATTCGGCGGCATGGGGGCAAGCAGGGAGATGACCTTCTCGGCCTTGGCGGAACCGGCCATGCTGATGTCGATGTTTGTCATGTCACTCGGAGCCCACAGCACCAACCTGTCGACCATGGTCGAGCACGCTTTGCATTTGGAACATCTGCTGCCATCGGTGGCCTTTGCTTTGGCCGCCCTGTTGATGGTGGCTATCGCCGAAAACGGGCGCATCCCGATTGATAATCCGTCAACGCATCTGGAGTTGACCATGATTCATGAGGCCATGATCCTGGAGTATAGCGGCCGTCACCTGGCACTGATCGAGTGGGCATCGCAAATCAAACTATTGCTGTTCGCCACACTGATCATAAGTCTGTTTGTGCCGTGGGGCATCGCAGAGTCTGCTGAGGTCTGGCCGGTGCTGACAGCTCTGGTTTTCTGGTTTGGCAAGGTTGTTTTGCTGGCCGTAGCTCTGGCCGTACTGGAAACTGGACTGGTAAAGGTGCGTCTGTTTCAGGTGCCTGAATATCTGTCGACAGCATTTGTACTCGCCTTTCTCGGCATGCTGGTCCACTACATTCTGGAAGTGGGGGCCTGATGGGCGACGTCATGTTACAGGAAGCCATCTCTGTCGCAGCCTCCCTGATGTTGTTGATTTCATTTGCCCTGCTGGCCCAGCACCGGTTGTTATCGGTATTACACTGGTTTGCCGCTCAGGGGGTGGTCCTGGCTCTGACCACACTGCTGGTCGCCGTGATTTCCGGCCATAATGAACTCTATTTCTCAGCTCTGATGACACTGCTGCTCAAAGGTGCACTGCTACCGTGGCTACTCTGGCGCATCATTCGCAAGATGCATGTCCACCGTGAAGTTGAACCGCTGGTCAACATGCCTGTGACCATGTTCATTGCACTGACACTGGTTCTGGTCTGCTTTTATGTGGCACTGCCGATTGAGCGCATGTCACAACTGGTTACACATAATACGCTTGCCATTGCCATGGCTACCGTATTTCTCAGCATGCTGATGATGATTACGCGCAAGAAAGCAATCACCCAGGTCATCGGTTTCCTGTCGATTGAAAATGCTCTGTTTTTCACCGCCATCGGTGCCACCCATGGCATGCCGATGATCGTGGAACTGGGCGTGGCCTTCGATGTGCTCATTGCTGCAATCATCTTCGGTCTGTTTTTCACCCATATGCGCAGCACCTTCGACTCTCTTGATCTGGATGTTATTCAGGAGAAATCGAAACGATGACGGGTACCATGAACTGGTTTATTTTTACCCTGCTTTCACCGCTGATCGGCGGACTGCTGCTGGCATTTATCCGCCAGCCAGCAAGGTCATCTGCCATCAATATCGGATTCAGTTGCGCCACACTGATTGGCAGCCTGGGGCTGGCTGTCGCGGTGTTGCAGCAGGGCTCGCACGAGGCGCTTGCCGGTTTCTTTTTCCTCGATGCCTATAACGTATTCCTGATCACGCTGACCAGCTTTGTCTCGCTGACCACATCAATCTTTTCCGGCCCCTACATGCGTTTTGAATGGCTGCACCGCGACCTTCCCGAACAGCGCCTGCGCCTCTATCACGCCATGTTTCAGCTGTTTGTATTCGGCATGTTACTCGGCTTCACCACCAACAATATTGGCGTTCTGTGGATTGCATTGGAACTGGCCACCCTGGCAACTGTACTGCTGGTATCGCTCTACCGAACCCCTGCGTCCATTGCCGCAGCATGGAAATATTTCATGCTGGCCGGCATGGGGATTGCACTGGCATTGCTAGGCACAATCCTGATTTTTTTCACCTCGTCCACCATCTTCGGCCACAGCAATGATGCACTGACATGGACACTGCTGTTTGCACATGCCAGCGAACTTGATGCCAGAGTCATGATGATGGCATTTGCATTCCTGATGGTCGGCTACGGCACCAAAATTGGACTGGCGCCCATGCATGCATGGCTGCCGGATGCGCATGCCGAAGGTCCCACGCCGGTGTCAGCTGTGCTTTCCGGTCTGCTGTTAAATCTGGCACTGTATGCGCTGGTGCGGTTCAAAATGCTGGTCGACGGTGCTACCGGAACTGCAATGGCAGGGCATATCATGATCGCCTTCGGTCTGTTTTCCCTATGCATAGCGGCACTGTCGCTGCATAAACAACATGATATCAAACGCATGTTCTCTTTCTCCTCCATTGAACACATGGGATTGATGACGGTGGCGTTTGGCATTGGTACACCGCTGGCCAATTTTGCCGGCCTCTTACATATGACTGTCCACTCGCTGGTGAAATCCGGCATATTTTTTACCGTCGGTCATGCCGCACAAGCCATGGGCAGTCAGAACATGGAGCAGATACGCGGCCTGATCCGCCACCACCCCGGCATTGGATGGGGTTTGCTGATAGGCACGGCTGCCATTGCTGGCTTCCCACCATTCGGCGTATTCACCAGCGAATTCCTGCTCTTTTCAGCCATACTGGACACTCATCCCTGGCTGGTCCTGCCGTTACTGACAGGTCTGTTGGTCGCTTTTGCCGGTCTGTTTCGTTTTGTGCAACCGATGGTGTTCGGCCAGGCACCGGAACATGCCATTGCCATTAAAGCCAATATGTTGCCGGTGTATATTCATTTTGCTCTGGCGCTATTGCTGGGCCTTGCCATTCCTGGACCACTGGCCAACTGGTACGAACAGGCTGCCACACTGATTGCAGGTGGAGCGCCTCTATGACTGTCAATACATGGTTTGCCGAAAAAATGGGTGATCACGGTATCCACAGCACCTACCTGGAGGATCATCATCCGGCGCATATGCCTTGTCTGGAGATCCGCCTCATTGACTGGAGCAGTGCCGCACAACTGGCACGTCAGCTGGATATGCGCTTTACCGCCCTCTGGGCCGCTGAAGGTGGCGAACATGATGAGCATTTGCGTTATACCTATATGGTTTTTGCCCATCCAAAACACCGGCATGTCATGCTGCGTACGGCACTGAGAGCAAATGAACCGTCCGTCAGCTCCATTAGCGAACATTATATCGCGGCCATGCGTATGGAACGTGTCATACAGGAGATGTTCGGTATAGAAGTGAACGGGATTCCGGATCCCCGCCCATGGCTGAAACACGAACACTGGCCCGCAGATGCGCACCCTTTATGCGGAGATTTCGCGGCTGACAGCGTCATGCCGCGCAGTCCCGGCGAGTACCCCTTTATCAAGGCAGAAGGCAGTGGCGTCTATGAGATACCTGTTGGTCCGGTGCATGCAGGTATCATCGAACCCGGACATTTCCGTTTCCTGGCGGTTGGCGAGCATATTCTCAATCTGGAAGAACGTCTGGGTTACACGCACAAGGGCATCGAAAAACGACTGCAGGGACAACAAGCTGAGCAGGCCATACACCTGGCATCACGGGCTTCCGGCGATATGACGGTTGCATTCGGGTGGGCCTTTGCCCGAGCTGCCGAAGCGGCCACCGGATTGCTTATACCAGCTCGCGCCAGCGCCCTGCGGGCAATCCTCTGCGAACGAGAAAGAATGGCCAACCATATCGGAGATATCGGAGCCATCTGCAATGATGCCTCTTTTGCCTTTATGCAGGCACAGATGCAGCGCTTGCGGGAAGACATGGCCCGGTTGCACAAACAGTTATTCGGCCACCGCCTGCTGATGGATCTGATAAAACCCGGCGGGGTAAGCGTTGATCTGAATGCAGAGCAAAACCTGCTGTTGCGACAACAGACATCTGCACTGGCTATTGAGGTTGAATCGTTACGCTCAATCTATGCCGATCACTCCGGTATTCAGGAGCGCGTGATCGGTTCCGGCACTGTCAGTCTGGAAGAAGCTAGATCCATCGGGCTGACCGGTTACGCAGGCAGGGCATCGGGCATCTATGCCGATGAACGCGTGGAAGAGGCCTACCCCCCCTATGACAGGCTCAATGTCCGCATACCTGAAGGCAGGGATGGTGATGTTGCCACCCGTGTATGGGTGCGTTTTGAAGAAATAGCCGAGTCAGCCCGTCTGATTGAAACATTGCTTGGCGATTTGCCGGACGATGATATCTGCTCGGCGTGGCAGGCTCCGGATGCTGGCGTCTCGGGACTGGCCTGCATCGAATCATGGCGCGGTGAAATTGTATGCTGGGTCCGCTTTGGCAATCATGGACACATAGACCGCTGCACCCTGCACGACCCGTCAGAAGTCAACTGGCTAGGGCTCGAACTTGCCGTACGGCATGTGCCTGTGCCTGATTTTCCGTTGAACAACAAATCATTTAACTGCTCATATTCGGGCAATGACCTCTGATGTTACGTATACTGAAAAAAGCCCTGTTTACCGGCGTGAAAAGCGAAGCGCTGGGCGAAGCCGGACAACAGATTGAAACTGTCGGCCCGAAGCTGGAAGCCATCATCAAAAAACGGTTCCAGGGATCACTGGCCATCCGGGCTGTTGATGCGGGTTCCTGTAACGGTTGCGAACTGGAAATCCATGCCACCAACAACTGTT